>NZ_LR134481.1:1800000-2002500 GCF_900638025.1 Haemophilus parainfluenzae | reverse complement strand
TACAAGCAGTGGGAGCCTGAAAGGGTGACTGCGTACCTTTTGTATAATGGGTCAGCGACTTATATTTTGTAGCGAGGTTAACCGAATAGGGGAGCCGAAGGGAAACCGAGTCTTAACTGGGCGAATAGTTGCAAGGTATAGACCCGAAACCCGGTGATCTAGCCATGGGCAGGTTGAAGGTTGGGTAACACTAACTGGAGGACCGAACCGACTAATGTTGAAAAATTAGCGGATGACTTGTGGCTGGGGGTGAAAGGCCAATCAAACCGGGAGATAGCTGGTTCTCCCCGAAATCTATTTAGGTAGAGCCTTGAGCGGACACCTTCGGGGGTAGAGCACTGTTTCGGCTAGGGGTCCATCCCGGATTACCAACCCGATGCAAACTACGAATACCGAAGAGTGATACTCAGGAGACACACGGCGGGTGCTAACGTCCGTCGTGGAGAGGGAAACAACCCAGACCGCCAGCTAAGGTCCCAAAGTCTATATTAAGTGGGAAACGAAGTGGGAAGGCTTAGACAGCTAGGATGTTGGCTTAGAAGCAGCCATCATTTAAAGAAAGCGTAATAGCTCACTAGTCGAGTCGGCCTGCGCGGAAGATGTAACGGGGCTCAAATATAGCACCGAAGCTGCGGCATCAGACGAAAGTCTGTTGGGTAGGGGAGCGTTCTGTAAGCGGAAGAAGGTGAATCGAGAGGTTTGCTGGACGTATCAGAAGTGCGAATGCTGACATAAGTAACGATAAAACGGGTGAAAAACCCGTTCGCCGGAAGACCAAGGGTTCCTGTCCAACGTTAATCGGGGCAGGGTGAGTCGGCCCCTAAGGCGAGGCTGAAAAGCGTAGTCGATGGGAAACGGGTTAATATTCCCGTACTTGGATAAACTGCGATGTGGGGACGGAGCAGGTTAGGTTATCGCACTGTTGGATATGTGCGTTTAAGTTAGTAGGTGTGAAGTTTAGGCAAATCCGGACTTCTTTAACACTGAGAGATGATGACGAGGCTCTACGGAGCTGAAGTAACCGATACCACACTTCCAGGAAAAGCCACTAAGCTTCAGGTTTATCTAAACCGTACTGAAAACCGACACAGGTGGTCAGGTAGAGAATACTCAGGCGCTTGAGAGAACTCGGGTGAAGGAACTAGGCAAAATAGCACCGTAACTTCGGGAGAAGGTGCGCCGGCGTAGATTGTAAGGGCTTGCCCCTGAAGGTTGAACCGGTCGAAGATACCAGCTGGCTGCAACTGTTTATTAAAAACACAGCACTCTGCAAACACGAAAGTGGACGTATAGGGTGTGATGCCTGCCCGGTGCTGGAAGGTTAATTGATGGTGTAATCGAAAGAGAAGCTCCTGATCGAAGCCCCAGTAAACGGCGGCCGTAACTATAACGGTCCTAAGGTAGCGAAATTCCTTGTCGGGTAAGTTCCGACCTGCACGAATGGCATAATGATGGCCAGGCTGTCTCCACCCGAGACTCAGTGAAATTGAAATCGCCGTGAAGATGCGGTGTACCCGCGGCTAGACGGAAAGACCCCGTGAACCTTTACTATAGCTTGACACTGAACATTGAATTTTGATGTGTAGGATAGGTGGGAGACTTAGAAGTAGGAACGCCAGTTTCTATGGAGTCGACCTTGAAATACCACCCTTTAACGTTTGATGTTCTAACGAAGATTGCGGAACGCGGTCTCGGACAGTGTCTGGTGGGTAGTTTGACTGGGGCGGTCTCCTCCCAAAGAGTAACGGAGGAGCACGAAGGTTTGCTAATGACGGTCGGACATCGTCAGGTTAGTGCAATGGTATAAGCAAGCTTAACTGCGAGACGGACAAGTCGAGCAGGTACGAAAGTAGGTCATAGTGATCCGGTGGTTCTGAATGGAAGGGCCATCGCTCAACGGATAAAAGGTACTCCGGGGATAACAGGCTGATACCGCCCAAGAGTTCATATCGACGGCGGTGTTTGGCACCTCGATGTCGGCTCATCACATCCTGGGGCTGAAGTAGGTCCCAAGGGTATGGCTGTTCGCCATTTAAAGTGGTACGCGAGCTGGGTTTAGAACGTCGTGAGACAGTTCGGTCCCTATCTGCCGTGGGCGTTGGAGAATTGATTGGGGCTGCTCCTAGTACGAGAGGACCGGAGTGGACGCACCACTGGTGTTCCGGTTGTGTCGCCAGACGCATTGCCGGGTAGCTAAGTGCGGAAAAGATAAGTGCTGAAAGCATCTAAGCACGAAACTTGCCAAGAGATGAGTTCTCCCTGTTTTTAAGACAGTAAGGGTTGTTTAAGACTAAGACGTAGATAGGTCTGGTGTGTAAGCGGTGCGAGCCGTTGAGCTAACAGATACTAATTGCCCGAGAGGCTTAACTATACAACGCTCAAGGGTTTTGGGTGTTGAGAAGACGAAACAAACTCAGAGAAGAAAGAGAAGAAGAAAGTTTTTAGGTGAATCAGCTTGTTTGGTTGTGAGACGCTAGAGATAGCGGAGCAGAGAGAAATAGAAAAGTTATTAAAGGAATAATCCTGGCGGCGATAGAGCGGTGGTCCCACCTGACCCCATACCGAACTCAGAAGTGAAACGCCGATGCGCCGATGGTAGTGTGGGGCTTCCCCATGTGAGAGTAGGACACCGCCAGGTACTGAATGTAGAACCCCGAGCTGAATGGCTTGGGGTTTTTGTTTATGGAGTTTTATTAAAGATTACTTTGACAATATAAGTGCGGTAGAAAGTTAAGCTGTTTTTACGTAGAGAATATATAAGAACGAGTTTATACCAACTATCTGGGGATCGACTCCTTTAATCTTTTAAGAAAATAGCTTATTCCAGAAAGAACAAACAAACTCTCTTTCTTCTGCAAACGCCGAATCATCAACAATGACAGGATTTCCTAATAAGTTCAGGTGATGAATTTTATTACGTAGTGTCACGTAGCAGGACTTAAGTTTTTCGCACTCAGCTAGAGAAATAATGTGATATTCTGCCATTGAATCAAAGATACGGACGTTATCAGACCATTTGGTTAATATTGGATTAGCTGGGGCATTCGCAAGCATCAGATACTGGGCAATAAATTCAATATCAGTAATGCCGCCACGATCTGTTTTGATATTAAAAAAGCTGTCTTTTGTATGAGATAAATGTTCGTACATTTTTTCGCGCATACCTCTTACTTCGATTTTTAGCTGATTAATATCTCTTTGAGCGGAAAGTACCTTACAGCGAATTTTTTCAAATTCTGTTTTTAATTCAGTTTCACCAAAAATAGCACGGCTACGGACAAGCGCTTGTTTCTCCCATGTCCAAGCCTCATTGAGTTGATAGTTTTCAAATGCTTGAAGTGAACAGCCTAATAAGCCAGCATCGCCTGAAGGACGTAATCGCATATCAACATCGTAAAGTATGCCTGCACTGGTGTTCATACTAAAAATGCTGACAATTTTTTGAGCCAATCTTAAATAGAATTGGTTACTATCAATGGATTTTTTCCCACCAATGGTTTGGCCTTCAACAGCTTGGTATAAAAAGACTAAATCCAAATCAGATTTATAACCGAGTTCAATTCCGCCTAGTTTACCGTAGCCAATGACTAAAAAGCCTTTTTCTGTTTTACCTACTAGATGTTCAGGTACACCAAAGCGTTGACTGACTTGTTGCCAGGCAAAATTGACAACGGCATCAATAATTGCTTCAGCCAGATAAGTGAGATGATCGCTTACTTTCATAACAGGCAATACGCCGAGAATATCAGCGGCTGCAACACGTAATAAAATAGATTGTTTAAATTGGCGTAACCCGTCAATAAATTGTTCTTCATCGTCTTGCGGTAATCGCAGCATATATTGCTTCAATTCATCAGGATACTGTGTGAATGGTAATGGATTACGTAGTGCCTCAGTATTTAATAATTCATCGAGTAGAATAGGGTAGCGAGCCACTTGTTCGGCAATCATCTGTGATTGCGAACATAGTTCAATAAGCTGCTCAATGGCTTGAGGATTTTCTAAGAGCAATTCCAAATACGTCGTTCTACTCGCAATTTTATCGATAATATTGAGAATGCGCGGTAATAAAGTGCGGTAATTTTTTTGTTCAAATATTTGAGTGAAGATATTTGGCAATAAGTGAGCTAAAGCTTCTCGACCACGAGTGCCAATAACACGGCGAGCAAGCCCCTCTTTGAATTGAATAAGTTTATCTAAGATATCGGAAATCGCGTCTTCATCAATGTGATTATCAATCAGCATTTGTTCAATATCATCGATATCACCCTCTAAAAAATCAATCCACTGATTATTATCATCGCTACGTTCATCTTTTTCTTCACCAATTAATGTATCAAAAACTGACCGCACTTTTTGTTGGTGTGATTGTAGTGTTTGATAGAAATCATCCCAGTTTTCAATTGGATAAGATTTTATCGTAGCCTGATTGTTCTCATCTAAATAAGTGTATTCTCGACAAGCGACCATTAATCTAAGACGATTTTCTTCATCTGTTGGAAGTAGTTGCGTTTGTTGGTCATCAATGGCTTGAAGCACGTTTTCAGTACGTCGTAGAAAGATATAAGCTTCTTTTAATTCATAATATTGCTGGGGCGTAATTAAGCCAAGATCTCGTATTTCAGGGAGAAGTTTAAGCAATTCATGTTGTTGGAGCTTAATCTCACGTCCCCCTCGAATCAGTTGAAAAACTTGCACAATAAATTCGATTTCTCGAATCCCGCCTGCACCTAACTTAATATTGTCTTTTAAGCCACGGCGACGTACTTCGCGCTCGATTTTACCTTTCATTTCACGTAAAGCTTGAATCACACTAAAATCAATATAGCGTCGATACACAAAGGGGCGAAGTAATTGTTGTAAGGTTTTTACATTGGGATCTTGCTCATCGGCGCCTAAAATACGCCCTTTGATCATGGCATAGCGTTCCCAGTCTCGCCCTTGATCTTGGTAATATTGCTCCATCGCAGAAAAACTTAAGGCAAGTGCGCCGCTGTCACCAAAAGGGCGAAGACGCATATCCGTACGATAGACAAAACCATCTGGCGTAAATTGATCCAAGGTATTAATTAGACGTTGCCCTAAACGGGTAAAAAATTTAGCGTTATCAACAGCTCGTCTTGCACCAACAGTTTCGCCTTGTAAAGGGTAGGTGAAAATTAAATCAATATCAGAGGAGAAATTTAGCTCAAAACCACCTAATTTTCCCATACCAAGAATATAGAGTTGCTGAGGATTGCCATTTTCATCACAAGGCGTGCCCATTTCTTCGCAAGCTTGTTTGTACAGCCAATCTCTCGCACCAATGATAAGGTTTTCAGCAAGCTGAGAAAGACAAATAAAAATTTCTTCTACGGTGGCAAGATTCAAGCTTTGACAGAAACTAAGTTTTGCCATTTCTTGATTACGAAAATCTCGTAGCGTTTTGTAAAGCTGTTCTTCGTTTTGGATAGTGGAGAGTTGGTCAGCTAAACGGCTAGCATAATGTTGGCAATCTGAAAATTGAGGAGGTGTTTGCCACCATTGAGCTAAAAAGTGCGGGTGTTTTTTTAAGACTTTTTCCAAGAAATCAGACAGACTGATGGCATAGTTTATTTGTCCGATTGATGTCGTGAAATCTGTTGCGTCTTGCTCGATTTGTTGGGTTATTTCATCAAGATTCATTTCAGGGAAATGTTGGCAAAGCACTTCGCCAAGTTGAATGAGTTTTTCAGTCGAAAGCGGAAGTGAAAGCGCCATAATTTACCCCTTAAAATGTTCGTCAATCTTGCGTAGTACGATTTCTTTGGCTTGTTGCGATTGCAGACTATCTAGCCAATTTAATGGTGTTTTCCAGCCACGCAGCCAAGTGATTTGTCGTTTTGCTAATTGTCGAGTTGCACAAATCCCCCGGAAGACCATTTCTTCATGATCATAGTCACCACGTAAATATTCCCACATTTGGCGATAGCCCACACAGCGGATAGAAGGCAAATCAGGATGGAGATCTTCTCGTTGGTAGAGTTTTTCCACCTCTTCTTGGAAACCTAATTCGATCATTTTATGGAAACGTTGTTCGATACGTTGATGCAATACCGCGCGATCTTCTGGTGCAATAGCAAACTGTAAAAATTGATAAGGCAATTCTTCGCCTTTTTGTTCGGTTAATTCCGTTAATGATTTGCCCGTTAAATAGAATACTTCTAATGCACGATTAATACGCTGTGAATCATTTGGATTGATACGTTCTGCCGAAATAGGATCAATTTTTTGTAATTCTTGATGAAGTGCTGGCCAGCCAAATTTCTGCGCTTTTTCTTCAATCTCTAACCGTAATTTTTCATCAGCAGATGGAAGGGGGGAAAGTCCTTCAATCAATGCTTTGTAATACAACATCGTGCCGCCAACCAAAAGTGGAATTTTACCTTGTGCGGTAATATCAGCCATTTCTCTGAGTGCATCGTCACGAAAATTCATCGCAGAATAACTTTCAGCGGGATCTAAAATATCAATTAAGCGGTGAGGGGCAAGGGCTAGTTCTTCTTTAGAAGGCTTTGCCGTACCAATATCCATGCCTTTATAAATTAATGCAGAATCGACGCTGATCACTTCCACTGGCAGGCTTTGACGTAATTGAATAGCAAGATCCGTTTTTCCTGAGGCCGTCGGTCCCATCAGAAAAAGTGCGGTTGGTTTGGAGTCAGTTTTTTGTGTCATATTACAAATCGCTTAAAAAAGGCTGCCAGTTAATTGGTTTCAGTAATGTATTAAATTTTTCTTGATGAGCTTTATTCAGTAAGCGTTCCGTTTCACTTAATAAGCTGACCGCATCCGCTAATACTTGAATTAGTTTCATTTCTAGAGTCTGACAAAGTGCGGTCAGAAAATCAGGCATATTTTCTAGATCTTCCGCAAGTAGGCTTACCACACATTTTTGTAAATTTTGCGTACGTAAAACCGCAGGGACTTTGTTTAATGTAAGACGTAGCTGGGCTTCATTTTCAATAAATTCAAAACCACTTTGTTGGAAAAAAGCTTTTTGTTTTTTCCATTGTTCAAATTGTTTTTCATCTAAGCGGAAAATAATCGGAATGAGTAACGGCTGTTGTGAAATTTCACCTTGTTGTAAGGTTAATTCATAATTTAAGGTTTGCAATTTAGCTAATGACATCAAATAAAACTGCTGATTTTGTTGTAAAAGCAACGCTTTATTTTCAATTAATGCTAATGCGCGTAAATAGCCTGGTTCACTTGTTTGTGGGAGTTGTTCAACGACTGACTTTGTTAAAACTTGAGAATTTTCCACAGGACGTACTAATTCCCCATATAAGCGTTGTTCTGTCTTTGTAGGTTGTTCACGATAACCATATGACGGAACATATTCACTACGGTTTGAAAAGTGCGATCGATTTTCTGATTGTTTTTCACTATATTGATGATAATTTGAGGCGAAAATATTTTGCCCTGCCGCTGCACGATTGGGTTTTGTTTCATAGTGCGTTTGATACGAAGCTGAAGGCTCTCTTGCCTCATTTATCGCTGGCGCTAAATCCAATTCAGCTTGAGGAATAGCATTGAGCGCATTTGTTACACCTTGGCAGATAAAATCATGAATTAAGCGGGCTTGATGGAAGCGAACTTCGTGTTTTGTTGGATGCACGTTGACATCGACATCATGTGGATTGAGGTCGATAAATAGCACAAATGCAGGGTATTGCTCCGTATGTAAATGCTCCGCATAAGCTTGACGAATTGCATGGTTGATCACTTTATCACGCACCATTCGTCCATTGATATAGCAATAGCTCAAATCATTTTGGGAACGTGTAAATTCAGGTGTCGCCACCCAGCCAGAAAGATGCAGATCATCATGTTTCCAATCAATGCGCAAGGCATGTTGAACAAAATCATCGCCACAAATAGCGGAAACACGTTTTAGTTGTTGCTCTTCATTCGTTGCAGGACGATATTGTCGAATCATTTTGCCGTTATGAGTGAGCGTAAAAGCAATATTAAATTTTGCTAAAGCAATTCGGCGAATGACTTCATCAATATGAGCAAATTCTGTTTTATCAGTGCGCAAGAATTTACGACGAGCAGGCGTGTTAAAAAAGAGATTTGCGACTTCAACTGTCGTGCCGACTGGATGAGACGCAGGTTTAATTGTAGTTTCCATCTCTCGTCCTTGTGCATAAACCTGCCACGCTTCATTTTGCTCAGCTGTGCGAGAGGTAAGTGTGAGGCGAGAAACCGAGCTGATACTGGCAAGGGCTTCACCGCGGAAACCTAAACTTAAAATGGCTTCGAGATCATCAAGATCGGTAATTTTACTGGTTGCGTGTCGAGCGAGTGCGAGACTTAATTCTTCTTTAGGAATACCACTGCCATTATCTCTAATACGAATCAGGCTGGCGCCGCCGTTTTCAATATCAATATGAATTTTATTGGCACCGGCATCAAGGCTGTTTTCCACTAATTCTTTCACCACAGAAGCAGGGCGTTCGACCACTTCACCTGCGGCAATCTGATTAGCCAGCTGTGGAGAAAGAATTTTGATTGCCATAGGATTCCTTATTTTTCTTTAAGTTTGATTTTTTGCCCAGTCACGATTTTGCCGTTTTTCAATATTGGGTTCAGTTTTAAAAGACGATTAACCGGTACATTGTATTCACGAGAGATGCCATAGAGAGTTTGATCGGCTTTCACCGTATGGTAAAGCGGGATTTCTTTCTTGCCATTATCTTTCTTCTCATTTCCTTTTGAAGAAGCGTCTTTTTTATCGTTGCCTTTTTTCTCAGGCTCTTTTTTACTCTCGGTTTTTTCTTGTTTTTTATCTTTTTTAGAAACGGCTTTTTCAGCTTCAACAATCTTGCTGTTTTTCCCTTTGTTATCAGCTTTGGCTTTATCATTCGATTTAGGTTTTTCTTCTATCTTTTTGCCTTTGCCGTTATCTGGGATTTTAATAGTTTCATTCAGCCAAAGTTCTTTACGTTTTAGTTTATTTAATTCAATAATTTCACTGACTTTTACATCATATTTGTTTGCCAGGCTACCAATGCTTTCACCAGGTTTCACTTTATGACGGACGCCACTGTCTTTAACACTTGAAGTGCGGTCAGATTTTTCAGCGTTTTTCTCTTCTTTTTTAGTTGGTTCTTCCGCTTTTTTGCCTTTGCCATTATCTGGAATCTTAATGGTTTCATTTAGCCAAAGTTCTTTGCGTTTCAGTTTATTTAACTCAATGATTTCACTGACTTTGACATCATATTTGTTCGCCAGGCTACCAATGCTTTCGCCTGATTTCACTTTATGGCGAATACCGCTGTCTTTCACATCAGAAGTGCGGTCAGATTTTTCATTGTTTTCATTGTTTTGATTGTTTAATTTTGTAGATTTGCTGTCTTGCTCGTCACTAGGTAGAACTACGATCGTTTTTAAATTACCGTTGCGATAAGCGACTAAGCCTTCATAAATCATATAAGCAATACGGCGACGATAAGTAATAGTATTCAGTTTTTGTTCTTCTTCCATATTAGAAAGAAACCCCGTTTCCACGAGAACAGAAGGAATATCCGGTGAACGTAATACGCCAAGGCTAGCATGTTGAGGCATGCTTCGGCTTAAAGGTGTTACACGTGAAAAACGACGTAAAATACTATTTCCTAACTCATAGCCAGTACGTTGACTATGTCCAAATTGCAAATCGAGCACTGTTTGATCTAAATATTTATCATTGTGGCTTAAAAGTACTTTACCCGTGCCTCCGAGAAGATCTGAACGTTTTTCATCATCTTCTAACCATTGCCCAATTTCATCATTAGCACGGCGATTGGAGAGTACCCAGACAGACGCTCCACGTTGGTTAGGGTTTAACGAAGAGTCGGCATGAATTGAAATAAGAAAATTTGCTTTAAATTTTCGTGCAATTTCAGAGCGCTCAGGAACAGAAATGTAGTAATCGCTACTACGTGTTAAGACACCTTTGAAATTAGGATCCTTATCTAATAAAGCTTTTAGTTCTCGAGCAATAGAAAGCGTGACATTCTTTTCATAAATACCTAAATTTTTTCCGATTGCACCAGGATCTTTACCGCCATGGCCGGGATCAATGGCAATTGTCCATTGTGGTGCGGCAAATACGTTAGTAGAAATTAGAGAAAATATTCCAAAAAGAAACGAAAATTTTGCTTTCATGTAAGTCAGTTTTATAGTTGTGCCAAAATATGCTCGCCTACTGAGTTTTGAGCAATTAGCGTAATGTTTCGAGCATCGTCGTAATAGTCAATATTCACCAATAAATCAGCCTCAGGCAAGATACCTTCACCTTTTTCTGCCCATTCGATTAAGCAGATACAATTTTGGCTGAAATAATCACGAATACCCATAAATTCCAGTTCTTCAGGATCGGCAAGACGATATAAATCAAAGTGATAAATCATTTTCCCTGCAATGCTATATTCTTCCACTAACGTATAAGTAGGACTTTTGACATTGCCTTGGTAGCCTAAACCTTGCACCATTCCACGAGTCAGGGTGGTTTTACCTGCACCAAGATCGCCATTAAAATAAAGCACAATAGCGTTATCTTTCGGTTGTTTTACCAACACTTCTGCGAGTTTTTTACCAAAACGGAGCATAGTGCCTTCATCAGGAATGTATTGGGTTAATTCGGTCATTCTTAGCGTGATTTTTTAGGTTAAAGTTTCTAGGGGATTTTATCGTATTTTGAAGGGAATATGTAGGGAAAATACAATAAAAAATCCGCTGCTTTTCAGCAACGGATTGAGAATTTGGAGCGGGAAACGAGGCTCGAACTCGCGACCCCGACCTTGGCAAGGTCGTGCTCTACCAACTGAGCTATTCCCGCATGGTATCCATGTGAAAATTTGGAGCGGGAAACGAGGCTCGAACTCGCGACCCCGACCTTGGCAAGGTCGTGCTCTACCAACTGAGCTATTCCCGCATTTCACATTGGTGAATGAGGCAACATTATACGAAAAAATTTATTCAACGCAAGCGCAGATTTTGCAAATGATTGAGTTTGCCTAAGTTTTCATCAACCCAGATTAATAAAGTGCTCACGGTAGTAAGCTAACTCTTTAATTGATTCACGAATATCATCAAGAGCTAGATGGGTATTACCTTTTTTAAATCCATCTAAAATTTCTGGTTTCCAGCGAGAAGCCAATTCTTTTAATGTGCTGACATCCACATGACGATAGTGGAAATAATCCGCTAAATCAGGCATATATTTGTAAAGAAAGCGTTTATCCTGTGCGATGCTGTTGCCACAAATCGGTGAAGCACCTTTCGGCACCCAGCGTTTTAAAAAATCTAATGTTTGTAATTCTGCTGCACGTTCGGTGAGTTTGCTCGCTTTAACACGTTCCACTAAGCCGTTAGCTGTGTGGGTTTTTACGCACCATTCCGACATTTTGTTTAATAATTCATCACTTTGATGAACTGCAATCACAGGTCCTTCAGCTAAAATATTGAGATCTTTATCGGTCACAATGGTTGCGATTTCAAGAATGCGTTCTTTTTCAGGATCTAATCCTGTCATTTCTAAATCGATCCAAATCAGATTTTGTTTATCTAATTGCATAATATAAGGTATCCTATAAACATTTTTAATCCCGTTTATTTTAACGAAAAACATCGGAAAAAACGACCGCACTTTATGAGCAAACGTAAACTAACGCAAAATCAAACTCGTCGAATTCAATCAAATAACGCGAAAGCCTTGCATCGCCACAAGAAGAAAGAAGTGGAATGGCAAGATGATATGCTAGGTGAAAGCCAAGATGGGATAGTCGTTACGCGTTATTCGGTGCATGCCGATGTGGAAAATGCACAAGGCGAAATTTTCCGTTGTAATTTACGTCGTACACTTTCTAGTCTTGTGGTTGGAGACAAAGTGATTTGGCGACAAGGCAATGAACAGCTCCAAGGAGTGAGTGGGGTGATTGAAGCCATTCACCCAAGACAAAATGAAATTGCTCGCCCAGATTATTATGATGGGTTGAAACCAATAGCTGCTAATATCGATCGTATTATTATTGTTTCTGCGGTAGTGCCGGTACTTTCACTCAATATTATCGATCGTTATTTAGTGGTGTGTGAAAATGCCGGGATCGAACCTGTCATTGTGGTGAATAAAGGCGATTTACTGGATGCCGAGCAAGAGCAGGAAGTGGAAAGTCAATTACAGATTTACCGGGATATTGGTTATCAGACCATCATCATTTCTGCTGAAACCGGAAAAAATATGGAAAAATTGACCGCACTTTTAAGTGATGGCACATCCATTTTTGTGGGGCAGTCAGGGGTAGGTAAATCCAGTTTAATTAACCATATTTTACCAACAGTTAATGCGCAGGTAGGCGGTATCAGTGAAACCTCAGGCTTAGGGCAACATACCACGACTTCTTCTCGTTTATACCACTTACCACAAGGCGGCAATTTGATTGATTCACCGGGTATTCGTGAGTTTGGTTTATGGCATTTGGAGCCAGATCAGATCACCAAAGGATATCGTGAATTTCAATATTTCTTAGGGACGTGCAAATTCCGAGATTGTAAGCATTTGAACGATCCTGGCTGTGCATTACGAGAAGCGGTAGAGGCAGGGCGGATTTCACCAATACGCTATGAAAATTATCATCGCCTTATTGAAAGCCTGAGTGAGACAAAATCACAACGTCATTTTTCTGTGTAGTATATGTTTTATTCTAACTTAGTAAGCAAACGTTTAAATTTTGTGATATCGCTCAATTTTTTTTATGTTTTTCCTTGATTATTTTATACTTAACAGGGATACTACTGCGGATTTATAAGATTGTTTTTTGAATTTTACTATTACTATGTAGAGGTAACATTATGTTCTCAAAAGATGTAGAGATTACGGCTCCTAATGGTTTACATACTCGCCCTGCGGCACAGTTCGTAAAAGAAGCAAAAGCTTTTGCTTCGGATGTAACTGTTACTTCTGCAGGCAAGAGTGCAAGTGCTAAAAGCTTATTTAAGCTACAAACCTTAGGTTTGACGCAAGGAACTGTAATTACCATCTCGGCAGAAGGTGAAGACGAACAACAAGCCGTTGAACATTTAGTAGCATTAATTCCTACTTTAGAATAATTGACGATAGCCACAGGGTTCCTATTCTGTGGCTATTGTTTATTTAGTCTTTAATAAATTATTTCAAATTATTTCGGAATGTAAAATTATGATTACAGGTATCCCAGCATCGCCAGGTATCGTTTTTGGTAAAGCTTTAGTATTAAAAGAAGAAAAAATTGTTCTGGATTTCCAAAAAATTTCAGAAGATCAAATCGAGTCAGAAGTTGCTCGTTTTTATGCGGGCCGTGAAGCAGCCGTTGAGCAACTTAATTCTATTCATCAACGCGCATTAAAATCTTTAGGTGAAGAAAAAGCGGCTATCTTCGAAGGCCATTTAATGATCCTTGAAGATGAAGAATTAGAAGAAGAGATTATTGATTATCTTCGTTCACATAAAGTGAATGCGAGTGTGGCAGCAAGTAAAATCATTGATCAACAAGTTGAAATGTTGTCTGAAATTGATGATGAATACTTAAAAGAACGTGCGGGTGATATTCGTGATATCGGTAATCGTTTAATCAAAAATATTTTAGGTATGCACATTGTCGATCTTGGTGATATTACCGAAGAATCTATCCTTGTGGCTTACGATTTAACTCCGTCTGAAACCGCTCAATTAAACTTAGAAAAAGTATTAGGTTTTATCACGGATATTGGTGGTAGAACATCTCACACCTCTATTATGGCTCGCTCACTTGAATTACCGGCTATTGTTGGGACAAATGATGTGACCGCGCGAGTGAATACCGGTGATTATCTTATTTTAGATGCCGTGAACAACCGTGTTTACGTGAATCCGACTCAATCTGAAATCGATGAATTAAAAACGGTAGAAGCAAAACTCGCTGAAGAAAAAGCAGAATTAGCAAAATTAAAAGATTTACTGGCAGTGACCCTTGATGGTCATAAAGTTGAAGTGGTTGCGAATATTGGTACGATTCGTGATTGCGAAGGTGTACACCGTAATGGTGCAGAAGGGGTCGGCTTATACCGTACTGAATTCCTCTTTATGGATCGTGACCAATTGCCAAGCGAAGAAGAGCAATTCATTGCTTATAAAGAAGTGGTTGAAGCAATGGAAGGTCGTCTAGTGGTATTACGTACCATGGATATTGGCGGTGATAAAGAGCTGCCATATTTAAATTTACCAAAAGAAATGAACCCATTCTTAGGATGGCGTGCGATACGTATTGCCCTTAATCGTCGTGAGATTTTACATGCGCAATTAAGAGCGGTATTACGTGCTTCTGCATTTGGTAAACTTGCCGTGATGTTCCCGATGATTATTTCGGTAGAAGAAATTCGTGAGTTAAAATCTGTGCTTGAAACGTTAAAAGCCGAATTACGTGCAGAAGGTAAGGCTTTTGATGAAAGCATTCAAGTAGGTGTTATGGTTGAAACGCCATCTGCAGCAGTGAATGCGAAATTCTTAGCGAAAGAAGTAGATTTCTTTAGTATTGGTACAAACGATTTAACCCAATATACCTTAGCCGTTGACCGTGGTAACGAACTAATTTCTCACTTATATAATCCAATGTCACCTTCAGTACTTGGTTTGATTAAACAAGTCATTGATGCCTCTCATGCAGAAGGCAAATGGACGGGGATGTGTGGCGAGTTAGCCGGTGATGAACGTGCTACTTTATTGTTGCTCGGCATGGGCTTAGATGAGTTTAGTATGAGTGCAATTTCTGTACCTCGTATTAAAAAATTAGTGCGTCATGTGAATTATCAAGAGGTAAAAGCCTTGGCGGATGAAGCATTACAAAAACCAACATCTGCTGAAATTGAACAATTAATTCAGGCTTTTTTAGCAGAAAAATCGTTAAACTAGATACAAAAACAAAGTTTTACGTTAAAATATCAGCCATCTTTAATAGATAGGAGATTAAAATGGGCTTATTTGACAAATTATTTGGTTCAAAAGAAAATAAAGCTGTGGAAGTGGAAATTTATGCGCCACTTTCTGGTGAGATTGTGAATATCGAAGATGTACCGGATGTTGTTTTCTCTGAAAAAATCGTGGGTGATGGTATCGCAATTCGCCCAACAGGTGACAAAATTGTGGCGCCTGTTGATGGTATTATTGGTAAAATTTTTGAAACCAACCATGCATTTTCAATGGAATCAAAAGAGGGAGTTGAATTATTCGTTCACTTTGGCATTGATACTGTTGAATTAAAAGGTGAAGGATTCACTCGTATTGCACAAGAAGGGCAAAGCGTAAAACGTGGTGATACAGTAATTGAATTTGATTTAGCAACATTAGAATCAAAAGCGAAATCAGTTTTAACCCCCGTGGTTATTTCTAACATGGACGAAATTTCATGCATTGAGAAAAAATCTGGTGAGGTGATTGCTGGAGAGTCTGTTGTTCTAAGTTTAACAAAATAAGATTAACTGATTAAAAGATCCGCTTTAAATGAGCGGATTTTTTTATACTTATTCTTTTTTAAGAAGGTAAAGATGATTTATCGATTAACAGGCCAAGTACAGCATTATGCATGGGGCGGAAAAAACTATATTGCATCATTGATTGGATTAAATTCAGTGAAAGATCAACCTTGTGCAGAGTGGTGGTTAGGTGCTCATCCATTGGCGCCTTCAGAGATTGAGAATGTAGTAGGCAAACAATCCCTAATTGAATTTTTATCGCAAAATCCGACCGCACTTGGGCAAACTAGCCGTCAGCAATTTGATGATGAACTCCCTTATTTGTTAAAAATTTTAGATGTTGAAAAGCCGTTATCGATTCAATTGCATCCAACTAAAGCCCAAGCTGAAAAGGGCTTTGAGGCTGAAAACGTAAAAGGGATTGCATTAACAGACAGCACGCGGACTTATAAAGATAGAAATCATAAACCAGAAATGATGATTGCCTTATCTGATTTCTGGCTTTTACATGGTTTTAAAACAAAATCTCAAATACTTGCCACATTAAATGCACGCCCTTCTTTGCAATCTTTGGCTGAAAAACTTGGCACACAAAGCCTTGATGAATTTTATGCGGATGTAATGTTGGCGGATCAATCAACGCTCGCAAATTGGCTATTACCCATTATTGAAATCAATCAACAGCCTTATAAAAATGGCGAGTTGACGCTGGATAACCTTGATTATTGGGTGCTATATACGATGGAAGCGATTGCGATTTCACCTGAAAAATTAGATGCAGGCTTGGTGTGTTTTTATCTCTTTAATATCGTGCATTTAAAAGAAGGAGAGGGTATTTTCCAAGATGCGGGTATTCCTCATGCTTATCTTCGCGGACAAAACGTGGAGTTAATGGCCTGTTCTGATAATGTGATTCGAGGTGGCTTAACACCAAAATATGTCGATATTGCCGAATTATTAAAAATTGTGGATTGTCGTGAAGTGACACCTCAAATTATCTCAGCAGCACCTCAAAATCAGTCAGAATTTACTTATAAAACGCCAGTAAAAGATTTTGCTTTAGCTCAAATTCGTGTTGAACCAGAACAGCATACTAAAGTGAATCTTCAAAGTGCGGGCATTTTATTGGTGATGAACGGTGAGCTAAAAATTCAAGAAAAATCAACCGCACTTACGTTGAAGCAAGGTGAGTCAGCATTTATTACAGCGGATTCTAATGTTGAAATAATGAGTGAAAAAGGCGGTTATGCCTTTTTGGCAAAATTGCCATAAAAATTAATGTGATAAGTATCACGATTTGTGAGCTCATCGTTAGATTAACCATCAATATACTAACGGGAATTATCCTTTTCCATTTGATCCACTTTATGCGCCCATTGAAAATCCTTTTAGCATGTATCATCGGATCTTTAATGTCGAAATTTTCTGTGAATATTTGCATGTGATGGCGAATTCTTGCGTAGACATAGAAGATTATTTCCACGCTATGGAATGATACTCATTGGTTTGCTGTGAGTTACGATCGTACAATAAGCTGTGCTTATGATTGCAGTTTAACTGAGAAAGTGCGGTTGCAATAAGGATCTGACCGCACTTTTGAATTTATATTATAACCAACCTAAGCTAATTAATAATTCCCACCATGCCATACCGATAGTTAAGTGGATAATTAAGCTACCAAATGCAATGATTGCGCCAGCGATCCACCAAGATTTAATGTCATTATAGCCCGCGCCAAATGCAATTGGTCCAGGGCCACCACCATAGTGCGTTACAGAACCACCGTAAGCGTTGGCAAAAACTAAGCCTAGTGCAAGTAACTCAGCAGGGGCTCCCGCAACGTGCCCAACAGTTGCAAATACAGGTACCATTGCTGCTACGTATGCACCGCCTGAAGCAAATAAATAACGTACTGCAACGCTTAAAGTCAGAATCACGATGAGAGCCATCATGCCATGTCCTTCAAATTGAAGCGTGGTACTTAATGTGTTAGCCAACCATTTAAAGAATCCAGCTTTTTCCAGTAAACCCGACATACCAATGATACCACCATACCAGACTAAGGTGTTCCATGCCCCTTTACTTTTTAGAATATCATCCCACGTTACAATACTTAACATAATGCAAAGAACCATTACGATAATGGCTACGATAGTCGCATTCACATGAAGCGTATCAGAGAAGATCCAACCGAATAAGGCAATGACAAACAACACGCTAAGTGCTTTTTCACGGAAAGACATTGGCCCCAATTCTTCTAAACCTTTTTTTGCAATAGCTTTGTTATCGACTTCTTTTAATTCAGGTGGAGAGACCCAGTAACAAATTAATGGGATTAAGAATAAGCAAATTAAACCAGGCACAGAGGCGGCCAAGAACCATTTAATCCAAGTAGTTTCAAACCCCAAAATTGGAGCCATTAATGAAAGTGCGAGAGCATTAGGCGCCATTGCGGTTAAGAAAATGTAGGACGTGGTTTTTACCACCATATATACGTTCATCATCAAATAACGACCGGCCTTCTTCGGGCTTTTTTCAGGATCTGAACCAAGCGCTACCGCCACACTGTTAATGATTGGAAATATGATACCGCCTGAACGCGCTGTATTAGATGGCGTTGCAGGTGAAAGCAGTAAATCCAAGAACATGGTGACATAACCAAGTCGCAGGGTCGTGCTACCCATGGCGCCAATCATGTGATAGGCAATTCGTTTGCCTAATCCAGTAATTACAAATGCTGAGCTTAAGGTAAAAGCTGTAAAGATAAGCCATGTTGTGCCTGATTTATAACCATCCAACATATTCCCTACTTTGACTAATTCTTTTGCGCCTTCCGTATTACCTATAATGATACCTGAAACAGCAATTGCTGCGAGTAAAATTACTGGTTCTCCGTAAGGCTTTATTACAAGCCCGACAATAGTAGCAATGTAAACCCCGAGTAAACGCCAAGCAATCAGAGAAAGCCCCTCTGGAGCAGGCAATAAGAAGGTGATCAAAGGGATAACCGCTAAGATCGCCAATTTTGCATTTTTTGATAATGCCATATTAATTACCTCTAAATGATAAAAAGAAAATTGCCAGTGCTAGTAAATCAGCACTACCACCTGAACTTAAATTTAGTTCAATACAGGCGATGTCAAATTTCATTAATGCTTGTATCAGTATATTTTTATCTAATACAATTTTATGATCTGCAAGCAGATCTCGAGCTGTGTGTTGTATAAAATTTAACCCATCCAAACCGCCACGGTGAACCACGTTAGTGTCAGGATTGGTCGCCATTAAATGCAACAACAGAATCAGTAAACGATGTTCTCCATCCAATTGATGAAACTCATCAAATTGAGGTAACAACGTTCGAATAAGATTAAAACCACTTTCCGCTTCACCACGAGCGCCGGTTAAACCGTATTTTCTGAATAAGCGTACGCCGGCTGTGACTGGAAAATGCTCGGGATAATGTTTGAGTTCATCTGTTAAACCTTGAGCAAATTGGGCAACAAGTGAGCAGATTGAGTTTATATCAAACTTTACCGAACTTTGAATTACATTTTGTTGAGCTAATAAACGCCCCATTGCAGTACACACCAAGCCGAAGGAAAAAATAGCTCCCTTATGGGTGTTAATGCCATTTGTTGCTTCAAACATTGACTTTTCTGCTGATAGACCAATTGGACGAATCTCTGCTAAGATTTGTTTTTCAGGCAAATGGGCGGTGGTCATGCCTTTGAGTACGAATTGTGTAAAAAAAGGGCGTAAACTTACCGCACTTTGCTCAAAGGTATGCAGGTTCATGTCTTTGTGCGAACCGTTGTTGATGGTATCCACCAACCCCGGTTTCGGCGACAAGCGTGCTTCTTGCACCAATGCTGAATAAGCCTGACCACCGATATATTCCGCGATATAATGGCGTTGGGCGCGGGATTGCATTTCTGCCACAATTTCATCAACGGCGTGTTTACGAGTTCTGGCACAGATTTTCGCTTCATTGCCACACACTAGGCAGACTCTTGGCGGAAGAGCAAAATCTGAGCGGCTCAGCAGATTGCCTTTCGCATCGAATACATCCAAATCCCATAAACGGGCAAGAGGTACGTTTTCCTCCAATTCAATCGTTGCTGCTTTCAGCGCACGACCATTAATCGGCAACACAAAAAACGCCTCATGCCCCGTTGCTAACGGACGAACAATTTCCTTTGTGGGCGTGATATTCAACTGCATAAAAAGTGCGGTCAGATTTTCTAGTGTTTTTGTAAAGACATAATCTAATAGAGCATTTTTCTTCACTCCGCCTACTGCTGTTAAGGTAACACAAAGCAAGGTTTGCCCATATTGGGTTAACAGTTGTTGCTGCAAATTTGCTCGTTCTTCACGCGCCGTTAAAAGCTGTTCGAGAGAAATTTCGGTTCCATCGGTAGAAAAATGATTTAGGGAAATTGTCATATTGCGCCAAAAACGTGTTTAAAAATGACCGCACTTTTGTGGATGCTATAAATCGCCTCTTTATTAAGGAGGGTTAAGGAGGCGATTTTTTGTAGCATTATTCTTTGACTTGATACACCGTATCAATCACCGTTCCATCACGGTAACGAACAACGGCGACCGGTTTATCGGTAAACTCAATTTCTTTTGGTTTGCCGGTTAAACTGTAAGCGCGTTCGCAAAGTTGTTCGATGGTAAATAATGGGATACCTGCATCAGATAAGGCATTGATTAAATCCGGACGTTTCGGATTGACGGCAACACCGTGATCGGTTACTAAAATGTCGATGTTCTCTCCCGGCGTGACGCAGGTAATCACATTTTCCACTACCGTTGGGATACGACCACGAACTAATGGCGCCACGATAATGGCCACTTGTGCAGAAGACGCTGTATCGCAGTGACCGCCGGATGCACCGCGAATTACGCCATCAGAGCCGGTTAATACGTTCACGTTAAATTTGGTGTCGATTTCCAATGCGGAAAGGATCACTATGTCTAAACGCTCAACGGAAGCGCCTTTGGAACTATAGTTCGCATATTGGTTGGCAGATACTTCAATGTGATTTGGGTTACGAGCAAGAGATTCGGCAGCAATCGCATCAAAACTTTGTACGTCTAATAATTTTTTGATTAAGCCTTTTTCGTGTAAATCTACCATGCTGGCAGTGATACCACCGAGAGCAAAGTCAGCTTTAATGCCGTCACGTACCATTTTTTCTTCCAAGAATCGGGTTACCGCCAAGGAAGCGCCGCCAGTACCAGTTTGTAAGGAAAAGCCGTCTTTAAAATAACCACTGGCGAAAATCACTTCGGCACATTTGCGGGCAATTAACAATTCGCGTGGGTTGGTGGTCATGCGGGTAGCGCCGCCACCGATTTTTTTCGGATCACCGACAGCATCCACTTGCACAATGAGATCCACTTGATCTTGGCCGATACTGATCGGGTGGTGCGGATAATCGGCGAATTCCTCGGTAAGCAACACGACTTTGTCGGCGAATTCCGCATCTACGCGGGCATAACCTAAAGAGCCACACTTGCTTTTGCCGCTAAAGCCATTAGCGTTACCGAATTTGTCACAACAAGGTACCCCTAAAAAGGCAACATCTATTTTTAATTCGCCAGATTTAACCAAATGCACGCGGCCGCCGTGGGAGTGAATGTTTACCGGTTCGTCCAATAAACCACGGGAAATTTGTTCGGCAAGCTCACCGCGTAAACCGGAAGAATAGATTTTGGTTACGACACCGTTTTTGATGTGATTGATAATCGGGTGGTGGCTGTCGATTAAAGACGAAGAGGCGAGGGTCAGATTCTTAAAGCCCATTTCGGCAATTTTATCCATCACCATATTAACGATAAAATCACCGGCGCGGAAGGCGTGGTGGAAAGATACGGTCATGCCGTCTTTTAAGCCGGAGCGTTTAATCGCGTCTTCCAAAGAGGCACAAAGTTTGCGGTCTTTCGCCGTACGGGCAAGGGATTCGGCTTTTGGAACTGCTTGATACACCGGACGATTAGCATTGAATTTGGCAATGCGTTGTTCTCTTGTTGTCATCTTTTTTCTCCCTTACTCTTCACGAATACCTGATTTCGCACGTTCTAACACGAGTTTTGCACGATCAATAATCGGCGCATCAATCATTTTACCGTTTAAGGAAACGACGCCGGAACCTTGTTTTTCCGCTTCTTTGGCTGCTTCAATAATACGTTTGGACTGATCCACATCTTTTTGTGTCGGTGCAAATAAGTTGTGCAGGAGTTCGATTTGACGCGGGTTGATTAAGGATTTGCCATCAAAGCCTAACTGTTTAATTAATGCCGCTTCTTTTAAGAAACCTTCTTCATTGTTGGCATTGGAATACACCGTATCAAAGGCTTGAATACCGGCGGCACGCGCTGCTTGTAAAATCGAACAGCGGGCAAATAGTAATTCGATGCCTTCCGGCGAACGTTCGGTTTTAAGATTGCGCACATAGTCTTCCGCACCAAGAGCAATGCCGATTAAACGCTTGGAGGCGGTGGCGATTTGGTTTGCTTGAGTGATACCCAATGGCGATTCGATGGCCGCTAACATTTTGGTCGAACCTACTTCGCGACCACAGGTTTTCTCAATGTCGGTAATTGCGTTATCCATATCAACTACATCTTGTGCAGTTTCGGTTTTCGGCATCCGCACCACATCAACACCTGCACGCACTACAGCATTTAAATCCAATAACCCGAATTCGGAATCCAACGGATTAACCCGCACCACAGTTTCGATTTCTTGATAAAGCGGGTGTTGAAGCGCATGTGCGACTAATAAGCGGGCAGAGTCTTTTTCTTTGAGGGCGACCGCGTCTTCCAAGTCAAACATAATGGAATCCGGTTTATAAATAAAACTGTTGCTCAACATGGCGGCGTTTGAGCCCGGTACAAACAGCATACTTCTTCTTAATTTCATAGTATTGCCTCCCAGTTAACGGTTTCATCGCTTGCACGTAATGCGGCGGCTTTTATGCGCGCCTGTAATACGCAGTCTAATGCGCCTTTGTCTTCTATGATAATTAGCGCTTCTGTGATATTGAGTTGAGCGAGTGTATTTTTGACCGTTTGTTCAATGGCTTCACTGAATTGCTTTCCGACAGAACTATTGATTTCAATAGATAACGTGTGAGCAGGTTCAATACGAATTAAAGCATCGCTAGACTCAAGTGTTCCGGCGACAGCGGCTTTGGTTATCTTCATAATGATTTCCCTTTAGTAATAAAAAATAAGTAAAATAAGGTACATTCTAAAGGGTTTTTTATTCAATGGCTAATTATAAAGAGTGATATTAAATGGGTTTTGTGATGCAGATCAAAAATAAGATAAAAAGAAAAAGTACGGCTTGTGTAAAAAACATCAAAAGACGTTTTTTACACAAGCCGTATTTTAATATGAATAGAATAAATTAAGCCACAACGTTAAATTGTTCTTTCATTAATGCTTCGAAATCCGTGCAACCGCCGATTGGTTTTTCATCAATAAAGATTTGTGGCACAGTTTCCACTTCTTTACCGACAGATTTTGATAAATCTGCTTTAGAAATGCCTTCTGCGATAATATCGACATAACGATAATCGAAATCCGCTACTTCACCTTTTAATTTTTCAGCAAGGTTTTTTGCACGTACACAATAAGGGCAGCCTGGACGACCAAAAATAACTACGAACATAAAATTTTCCTTTTATTTAAACAAAACCTCCAATAATTTTACTCTATTTTCACAAAAGCAGAAATCATTTTTCAGGATTATTGTGATTGGTGTAATATATCAACTTCTCTTTTCCTAAGGGTATAACTGAATGAAATTATTGATGCTTTGCCGTGAGCCTCGCCTTTATAGCTGCCAGCGTTTAAAAGAAGCAGCAGAAAGTTGCGGGCATCAAATGGATATTTTGGATCCTAATCGTTGCACTTTAAAACTCGACAAAAATCAACCGCACTTTTCTTTGTATTATCAACAAAATGCAGAAAGTGAGCCTTATTTATTGCCTGATTATGATGCTGTGTTACCACGCTTTGGGACGACAAGCACCCAAATAGGCTGTGCGGTATTGCGACATTTCCAAGGAAAAGGCGTCTATTGCCTTAATAAAGAACAAGCATTTTTAGCCGCACGCGATAAATGGCGAAGTTTGCAGATGTTATTGGAACAAGGCATTGCAGTACCAAATTCTGTCTTATCGGGCTGTGAAGTTGAGCCGAAACAAGCCATTAAGCAAACAACCGCCTCAATAATTATTAAAACCTTAAAAGGATCACAGGGTATTGGCGTGATCTTGGCTGAACGTCCACAAAGTGCGGTCAGTATTTTAGAAACGTTAAAAGATGCGAATGTCCCTGTCTTGTTACAAGATTTTGTCGAAGAGGCAAAAGGGACAGATATTCGCTGTTTTGTGATCGGTGATAAAGTCGTCGCCACAATGCAGCGTATTGGACAAAATGGCGAGTTTCGTGCAAATTTTCATCGTGGTGGCACTGCAGAAAAAGTTAAACTCACTGAAGAGGAAAAATCCATCGCCATTCGTGCAACTAAAGCCTTAGGGCTTGCGGTAGCCGGTGTTGATTTGATTCGTTCAAAAAAAGGGTTATTGGTGCTTGAAGTGAATACTAGCCCTGGTTTAGAAATGATTGAGAAGACCAGTGGCATTGATATTGCCTTGCAGATGATCTTGTTTTTAGAACAGCAAGTGAAACAATAAAAGAAAAGGGCGAACTATATTATGTTCGCCCTTGTTATTATCCTTTTGCATCTTGTTTAAAATCGTAATTTGGTGGCAATTCCGGCATCGTATTTTCTTCATCAAAAGGCTCGCTTGCTGGTTGATGTTGAAATTCTTTGCTATCGTGAGCCGGTTTTTCTTTACCTAATAATTGCGGTTGTAATTTGATAAAACTACTTTTATCTGAAAGCCACACATCAATAAACGCTTGTGTAAATTTTTGATCGAATTCGTGATCTAACACGGTGTCATTTAACACAAAATAGCCTTTATCTGCTAAGGCAACAAAATTTAAGATGTCGTTTGGTGAAAAATCAGGGAAGATTTCCTGCATTTTTTTGAGCCATGCTGTGGTGTCATCTTTACTTAAATTTTGAGATTCCATTTCTTTGGTTAACGCAATGGCGAAATTTTTCCCTTCAACTGGTTTTTCATATTTAATCGAAAACATTAACGGACGTTCATTTTTTTCATAGGAACCCGTTTCAGAATATAAGCCGACAGTATAAACATGGAATGGCCCCCATGTGTATTCAGCATTGCCAACCGGTTGCCATTGGGCAAAAAGTGCGGTGGAAAATAAGGCTGAAATGGCAGCAATAATAAATTTCAGTTTCATAGTTTTTTTCATGTCAAAAATATTGCCGTGATTATAACAAAAAAGCTCTTTAAAAAAACACAAATAAAAAGGCAGGATAGACCTGCCTTTGACACCAAATTATGGGGTGAGTTTATTTTAAGCTACCCACCATATCTTCTGGACGAACCCATTTATCGAAATCTTCGGCTGAAACTAAGCCTAAGTTAATCGCTTCTTCACGTAGAGTTGTACCATTTTTGTGTGCAGTTTTCGCAATTTTCGCGGCATTTTCGTAACCAATGTGTGTATTAAGTGCGGTTACTAACATCAATGAATTTTCCAATTGTTGTTTAATGCGTGGATAGTTTGGTTGAATACCGGTTGCGCAGTGTTCATCAAATGATACGCAAGCATCACCCAATAATTGTGCAGATTGTAAGAAGTTCGCCACCATTACAGGGTTAAATACGTTTAATTGGAAGTGACCTTGTGAGCCAACGAATGCGATAGTGGTATCGTTACCGAATACCTGTGCACACACCATGGTTAATGCTTCACATTGTGTAGGGTTCACTTTACCCGGCATGATTGAAGAACCTGGTTCATTTTCAGGAATTAAGATTTCACCGATACCAGAACGCGGGCCTGATGCTAATAAACGAATGTCGTTTGCAATTTTGAATAAGCTCATCGCTAATTGTCTAATTGCACCGTGAGTTTCAACGATTGCATCGTGTGCTGCTAGTGCTTCAAATTTGTTTTCCGCAGTCACGAATGGTAAGCCAGTGAATTGCGCGATGTAATCCGCTACTTTCACATCATAGCCTTTTGGTGTATTTAAACCTGTACCCACTGCAGTACCACCAAGTGCTAATTGGCTTAAGTGTGGAAGAGTGTTTCTTAGTGCGCGTAAACCGAAATCTAATTGTGCTGCATAAGCAGAGAATTCTTGACCTAATGTTAATGGGGTTGCATCCATTAAGTGAGTACGACCAATTTTTACCACATCTTTAAATTCTGCAGATTTTTTAGCGAACGTTTTTTGTAAACGTTCTACGCAAGGAATCGTGTGTTCAACCACTTTTTTGTATGCCGCAATATGCATTGCAGTTGGGAAGGTATCGTTTGAAGATTGTGATTTGTTTACATCATCATTTGGGTGAACGAAAGATTTTTCGCCTAATTTACCACCATGTAAAACGTGAGCACGGTTTGCCACCACTTCGTTCACGTTCATGTTTGATTGTGTACCTGAACCGGTTTGCCAAATGACCAATGGGAATTGATCATCCAATTTCCCTGTAAGGATTTCATCACAGGCGGTTGCGATCAAATCACGTTTTTCTGCAGCTAATACACCTAAATCACAGTTTGCGAAAGCAGCGGCTTTTTTCAAATAACCGAACGCTTCAATAATTTCATGCGGCATAGAAGCTGCCGGACCAATTTTGAAGTTGTTGCGAGAACGTTCGGTTTGTGCTGCCCAGTATTTATCTGCAGGAACTTGAACTTCGCCCATAGTGTCTTTTTCAATACGAAATGCCATGTGATACTCCTATCATCGAAATAAAAATAAATCTTGAAAATTCTAACACCTACGAGTTATGAATGGAATGTAACATAAAGGTTAAAAGTTACTTTTGTGATGTAGATCATAAAAGTGCGGTAAAAAATTTCCGTGTTTTTTCTATTTACTTTAATCATCTTGTAGATGATTTATTTTTTACTGCTTTTTTGGTAAAATCCGCCAGTTTACAAAACGATAAATGGAGAAGTCGCAATCATGGCAAAAAACGCACAATTTTATCTCTTAAATCCAGAAAAGAAGATAACAGTTGAGCAACTTGCCTGTGATCTTGCCGCTCAAGCGTGGCGTTTAGGCAAACGGGTGTTAATCGCGTGCGAAACAGAAGAGCAAGCATTTTTAATTGATGAAGCATTATGGCAACGGGATCCGAATGAGTTTGTTCCTCATAATCTTTCAGGCGAAGCAACACAATATTCTCCGCCAATTGAGATTAGTTGGAAAGGTAAACGCAATGCCCAACGTCGAGATTTGCTGATCAATTTACAAATGGAAGTGCCGGATTTTAGCCACAGCTTTACACAATTAATTGATTTTGTACCGGTAGAAGAAACGCAAAAAGCCCAAGCGCGTGAACGTTATAAAATCCTTCGCTCGCAAGGTTGGACGCTTTCTACTGAAAACACTTAATATTTTTAACTTTAAAACCTAGGAAATTAACATGAATTTAAACGCTAAAGTGGCTTTAAGCCTTATTCTTGGCGCAAGCACCTTATTATCAGCTTGTGACAATAAAGAAAACACATCAACTCAAGTTGAGAAAGCAGTAAGAGTACCTGCACCAACAGAAAAAGCAGAAAGTGCGGTTGAAAAATCAAAAGAATTAGTGGCTGAAACTAAATCAGCCGAAAAAGTCGCTGAGAAAACAGAAAGCGCAGAAGTTAAAGCTGAGACTAAACAAACAGATGTAAAATCTGACACAGTAAAAGCCGAAGTTAAAAAAGAAGCGAAAGTGGATGATGTGGCAGAAAAAGTATCTGAGAAAAAAGAGACTGTTATCGCTCAACAAGCAACAATCTCTCAGAAACCACGCGTAATTCCTGCTGAAAAAGCATCGAAAGAAAGTGCTAAGCATAAACAGAAAAAAGCGGTATTGAATGTGTTAGAAAAACAATATAAACAAGTTCGTTGTTCTGCTGACGCAAAAAACTTAAGCGGTGATAGTTTCTGCCGTCAAGAAGAACGTCGTTTATTCTTAGAAATTCAACGCATTAAAGATGAATTAAGAGGGATTAAGGCATAATCTCATTCTTACCAATATGAGGGCGTGCTCAATTCGCCCTCAAAATTAAAAAATAGATTTTTTGTGACTGCACTTTATGAACGATATTACCTTTTATCAGCGGTTCGAAGCTGATATTCACGCCGGGCGTAAAACCATCACGATTCGAGATAAATCGGAAAGCCATTTTAAAGCAGGCGATATTCTACGTGTTGGTCGCTTTGAAGATAACCAATATTTCTGCACGATTGAAGTATTAAGTGTATCGCCAATTACTCTTGATGAACTGACGGAGCAGCATGCGAAGCAGGAGAATATGAGTTTGGTGGAATTGAAAGATGTGATTAAAACGATTTATCCAAATCAAAGTGAGTTTTGGGTAATTGAATTTCAGTTAGTAGAGTAATAAAAGATTATAAATTAAGATGGATAATATGTTTTACCCTAATCTTATGTTAACCATGATATCTCTTTTGAGTTTTGTTGGGATTTTGGGTGTTTTCATATTTTTTGAAAAGAGAAACTATAGGGCTGTTTGGCCTGCATTTGTTGTAATATTTTTATCTATATTGATACAAATGCTTACTTTTATTGAACCTGTATCACGATTGGATACTTCTAAAAATAATATAGGGACACTAGGAAGTATAGAATATTGTTATATTACACTTTCCCTTTTGGCATCTATGTTTATTGTGTATTTATTGTCTATTTTTCATGGTTTATCTGATAATGAGAAAGCTATTTCTTTTTCTTTAGGGGCATTTCAGATTGCAATATTTATGTCTCTAGTCTCGTTAAATAGCATATCAGTGCACTTGAAAATATTATTGAATATCTACTATCTTTGTATTCCTGCGTTGGCCATCTACAAGCTAACAACTAAAGAACATAGTTAATATTATATTTAAGGTAAATATAGTGTTAATTTCCCCTTACATTAAAGAGAGCAACAATGACACAAAAATTCGAAATGGCAGACCGTTTTAATCCGTCTGCGGTAGAACAAGCCCTTTATCAACATTGGGAAGAACGCGGTTATTTTAAACCGTCTGAAAATGAAAACGCGCCAAGCTATTGCATTGCAATTCCGCCACCAAATGTAACGGGTTCCCTACACATGGGGCATGCTTTCCAACAAACCTTAATGGATACTTTAATCCGTTTTAACCGTATGGAAGGTCATAATACCTTATGGCAAGCGGGGACAGACCACGCGGGTATTGCGACCCAAATGGTGGTAGAGCGTAAAATTGCCGCAGAAGAAGGCAAAACTCGTCATGATTATGGTCGCGAAGCTTTCATCAATAAAATTTGGGATTGGAAAGCCTATTCTGGTGGCACAATCAGCCAACAAATGCGCCGTTTAGGTAACTCAATCGACTGGGAACGTGAGCGTTTTACCATGGATGACGGTTTATCTAACGCGGTAAAAGAAGTGTTTGTTCGCTTGCATGAAGAAGGTTTAATTTACCGTGGCAAACGCTTAGTAAACTGGGATCCAAAACTTCACACCGCGATTTCTGATTTAGAGGTGGAAAACAAAGAGAGTAAAGGTTCTCTTTGGCATTTCCGTTACCCGTTAGCTAACGGTGCAAAAACGGCAGATGGTAAGGATTATTTAGTGGTGGCAACCACGCGTCCAGAAACCATGTTGGGCGATACAGCGGTTGCGGTGCATCCTGAAGATGAACGTTACCAATCTTTAATCGGTAAAACCGTGGTTCTTCCGTTGGCAAATCGTGAAATTCCGATTATTGCCGATGAATACGTTGATCGTGAATTCGGTACAGGTGTGGTGAAAATCACCTCTGCGCATGACTTCAACGACTATGAAGTCGGTAAACGTCACAGCTTGCCGATGGTTAACGTGTTAACTTTAAATGCGGATATTCGTGATGAAGCGGAAATTATCGGTACTGACGGCAAACCACTTGCTGGCTATGAAGCGACGATTCCTGCGGATTACCGTGGCTTAGAGCGTTTTGCAGCGCGTAAGAAAATCGTAGCAGATTTTGAAGCGCTGGGTTTATTAGATGAAATTAAACCACACGATTTGAAAGTGCCTTATGGCGACCGTGGTGGTGTGCCAATCGAGCCGATGTTAACCGACCAATGGTATGTGAGCGTGAAGCCGCTTGCTGATGTGGCGATTAAAGCGGTAGAAGATGGTGAAATCCAATTCGTGCCGAAACAATATGAAAACCTTTACTTCTCTTGGATGCGTGATATTCAAGATTGGTGTATTTCTCGCCAACTTTGGTGGGGACACCGTATTCCTGCGTGGTATGACGCGGAAGGTAACGTTTATGTTGCGCGTAACGAAGCAGAAGTGCGGTCAAAATACAACTTAGATTCTGCGGTTGAACTTAAACAAGATGAAGATGTGTTAGATACGTGGTTCTCATCAGGCTTATGGACGTTCTCAACTTTAGGTTGGCCAGAGCAAACCAAAGAGCTCAAAATGTTCCACCCAACGGATGTGTTAATCACCGGTTTTGACATCATCTTCTTCTGGGTTGCTCGTATGATTATGTTTACGATGCACTTTGTGAAAGATGAAAATGGCAAACCACAAGTACCATTCAAAACGGTGTATGTAACAGGCTTAATTCGTGATGAGCAAGGCCAAAAAATGTCGAAATCGAAAGGTAACGTACTTGACCCAATCGATATGATTGACGGTATCAGCCTTGAAGATTTACTTGAAAAACGTACCGGCAACATGATGCAACCGCAATTGGCAGAGAAAATTGCTAAAGCGACTCGCAAAGAATTCGCAGAGGGCATTGCCGCTCACGGTACAGACGCATTACGTTTCACATTAGCGGCATTGGCTTCAAACGGTCGTGATATCAACTGGGATATGAAACGTTTAGAAGGCTACCGTAACTTCTGTAATAAATTGTGGAATGCAAGCCGTTTCGTATTAACGAATGAAAAATTAGACTTAAGCGAAGGTGAGATCGAGTTCTCATTAGCCGATCGTTGGATTCAATCGGAATTCAATCGCACAGTGGAAACTTTCCGTAATTCATTAAGCCAATATCGTTTCGATCTTTGTGCAAATGCAATTTATGAATTCACTTGGAACCAATTCTGTGACTGGTATTTAGAATTGACTAAACCAGTATTTGCAAACGGCAATGCAGCACAAATCCGTGCGGCAAGCCAAACCTTGGTTCATGTGTTAGAAAAATTATTACGTTTAGCACATCCACTTATTCCATTTATTACCGAAGAAATTTGGCAAAAAGTGAAAGGGTTTGTGGACATTACGGCAGACAGCATTATGTTACAACCTTTCCCACAAGTGGAAGAAAACGGTTTTGATCCAGAAGCAGAAGCTGAAATTGAATGGTTAAAAGAAGTGATCGTTGCGGTGCGTAATATTCGTGCAGAAAGCAACATCGCACCAAGTAAAGGCTTAGATCTGTTATTCCGTAATTTAAGCGCAGAAAACGCAAAAATTCTTGAAAAACAGACCGCTCTTTTAAAAGCCATGGCGAAATTAGATAACGTTCAAGTGTTAGCCGCAAACGAAACAGCACCACTTGCGGTAGCAAAACTCGTCGGCAATGCGGAATTACTCGTGCCAATGGCTGGCTTTATCAATAAAGAAGCAGAGCTTGCCCGTTTAACCAAAGAGATTGAAAAATATCAAAACGAAGTTAAACGCATCGAAAATAAACTCAGCAACGAAGCTTTCGTGGCTAAAGCACCAGAAGCGGTGATTGCAAAAGAACGCGAAAAACAAGCGGAATACCAATCTGGATTAGAAAAAATCCAAGAGCAGTATAAAGCGATTGAATCCTTATAAGGCGGTAATAAAATGTAGGGGCGTATTGAATACGCCCCTGATTATATAAAATGTAAATTATGAAATCAGATAATAAATATTCCAAAATAGTAGAATTATTACACCCCTTAGCTATACAGCATAGCCCTGAAGGAACTATGCCAAATTCTGTTATTGAACAATGGCTACATGCTCTTGCGACAGATAGTGATTTATTCGCTAAAAGAGAGATTAAAAACGCTAAAGAATTGAAAAAAGAAGTAATAAATATCCTAAAGTCTAATAAGTTATATGAGAAAGAGAGTGATTTTTTTGAACTTATTTATTCTGATTTAAAATTAAAGCCAACTCAAAAGGCTAGATTTAGATTTATTGACCTTTTTGCAGGTATTGGAGGGATTAGATTAGGTGCTCAAGTAAATAATGGTGTATGTGTATTTTCATCAGAGTTTGATAGTTTTGCTCAAAAAACATATTGTTTAAATCATGCCGAAACGCCTTTTGGCGATATTACAAAAATTAGTGAAAACGATATTCCAGAACATGATGTTTTATTAGCTGGGTTTCCTTGCCAGCCATTTAGTTATGCAGGAAAAACGCAAGGATTTGAAGATAAAACTCGTGGAACATTATTTTTTGATGTTTTAAGAATTTTAGAAGCTAAAAAGCCTAAGGTAGCATTATTAGAAAATGTAAAAGGTTTTAAATCTCATGATAAAGGAAACACAATGCATATCGCATTGAGTGCATTAAATGAAGCTGGGTATAATACTTACTGGACTATTTTGAATAGCTATCATTTTGGTGTGCCACAATTTAGAGAGCGCTGGTATTGTGTAGCTATTCGCAGTGATATTGATAATGGAAAATTCAGATTTCCTATTGGTAATGCACCTAAAACAACATTAAGAGATATTGTAGATCTTGATTTAGAAGATCCAGCTTTAACATTACCTAAATTTGAATTAGATAGAATTGCATATCATTTTGAAAATTATCATTTAACTGAACGAGTTCAACATGATAATTCTATGTATGCACCAAATACTAAAAAAGGAAAATATGGTGTATTTTCTTTTTTAAAAGCTGATGGTTCATTAAGATTTCATGTAGGTGATTTTGCTAAAACACAAATTCAAGAAGCTTTTTATGCTTGTTTAGATACTTATGCACCAACAATTATTGCGAATCGTGTTCCTAAATTATGGGATATTAAGCGTAAATTATCTATTAAAGAAGCAGCGAGATTACAGGGGTTTCCTGATGAATTTCAATTTAATGTATCAAATGCACAAGCATTTAAACAGCTAGGGAATTCTGTTACGGTTACAGTTATTGATGAAATTGTAAAAGAAATTTTAAATGTGTTAGGAGAATAAAATGTCTTATATCTCAAAAGAAACGCTATTTAATTCAAGAGAGTATTTAAACCAGCGGACTAAAAAAACAGATACGCTTATTGGTTTAATTGTTTTTTTATTTTGTGTTCAAGAGCGGAAAGAACAGGGGCGTTATCTTTTGTCAGATATGAGAGAATTTGCTCATGTTGTAGATGAAGCATTTTATTTGTTGCCTTCAATTACGAAAAATACGGCAGAGCCGTTAGTTTGGTATGGCTTTATTTCTGAAAATTGGCTAAATGAAGTTAAATTAACTTTTTTAAACAATAATAAGATATCTGCAAAGCATGTTGTTAATGTTTTATTTTGGAGAAAATCATTTTCTCATACGAATGAAGCTGTTGAATGGTTTAAAAATAAAATTACACCAGTGATTTTTAATGAGTTATTTGAGCTTCAAGAAAATTCAGGTAATGATTTTGTTAATGATAAAGCTATTGATGTTTCGGACATAATTAAACACTATGATGGAAACAATCAAGATCTTACTTTGAAATCAGATGGTAAGTTTATTAAGAAAAAAGCCAGTGATTTAAGTGCTGCTCCATTTGGTCAAACACTTTATGCTGCTTCAGAAATAAAAAAAGTGATTTTAATCACACCTTTTGATTTCATTGAAAAATTTACATTTACAAGTTTTGTTCGCCAAGAAAAGCCAAAGAACCTTATTTCAAATAATTATAGTGATTCAAAACTTACTCAACTTCCCAAAACCTTCTTAATCCTAGCTGGCATTTCTGGTACGGGCAAGACTCGCTTTGTGCGAGAGCAAGCGAAATTAGCCAATGCCGATAATCAAGCCAAAGATAATTATTGCCTTGTGTCTGTTCGCCCTGATTGGCATGAGCCTTCCGATTTATTAGGTTATATTTCTCATCTAGGGAGTAAACCCAAATACATTACCACAGATGTGTTGCGTTTTATTGTGCAAGCTTGGAAACATATTGTAGAAAGTGGTTTTAATCTCGTAGCTGGTAAAGTAACGGCTGAGCAATTAACTAGGATTCAACCTTATTGGCTTTGTTTAGATGAAATGAACTTGGCGCCAGTGGAGCAATATTTTGCGGATTATCTTTCCATACTAGAAACTCGTCAATGGAATGGAGAAGTATATCAATGCGATCCTTTATTAAAATCAAGTGTGTTTGAAAATATTCAACCAACTGATTTGGGATTAGATGAAGGAGATATATTGTGGGAGCATTTTAAAGAAAATGGAATTTCAATTCCATTTAATCTTATTGTGGCAGGCACAGTAAATATGGATGAAACTACTCACGGATTCTCTCGGAAAGTTTTAGATCGTGCATTAAGCTTCGACTTTAATGAGTTTTATCCAAATGACTTTAATGCTTATTTCTCGCCTAACGCCCAAAATAAGACATTTACCTATCCTATTTATTCCGATGCGAGCTTATCTCTTAATTTTGCTTCATCTTTTGTTAAAGAAAGCAGTGAATTTCTATCAGAAGTAAATAGTGTTTTAAAGAATTCACCTTTTGAATTATCTTATCGTGCATTAAATGAATTACTACTTTCTGTGAAATGTATCAATCCAAAAAATGAGATTGAGTTACAATCTGTTTGGGATGATTTCTTAATGATGAAGGTATTGCCTCGTATAGAAGGTGACTCAGAAAAATTAGATTTTGATGGTGAAAAATCATTATTAACTAACTTAGAAGCGATAATGAAGGAACAGTTATCAGCTATTTGGGAAGGCAAAAAACGTATTGATTTATTCCGAGAAACAAATGAAGGAGATGTTATTAATATAGAATGTCGGAGTAAGGCGAAGATTCGTTGGATGCAAACTAAATTAGAGAAGTTTGGGTTTACACATTTCTGGAAATAAGGGAAATGGATTGTATTTTTAATCAACAAATAGATGAAGCATTTGAGCTTTCTATTTATGTTAAAGATAGTGAAAAGAATACTACGCGCTATCAACAAACCTTAAAAAAACGCAGGGCAGAAAGTGCTTCTATCCATTATCAAACTGAAAAATTTGAAATTTCAGGTGATTTGCAAAAATCTTATGAAATTCAACCGCTCTTTTTTGAAAATACTCAATACCATTTTGAAATTCTATTTCGTGATCCTGTTCATTATGCGGAATTGCGTCATAAACTCGTGCTAATTAATGATGCTTTTCGCTTTTCTCAAGTTGCTAATATGCTTGTTGGAGTAATTAATACAAGGAATGATATTGGGCAATTAAGTTTACCTATTTATTATGAAGATAAAGTAGGAAAAGCTTATTCCATCATGCTTTCTTTTATGGTGCTACCAACAAAGATTGATCTTCAGCAAGATATTGAACCTATTAATGAAGCTATTGATGACGCCTTTCCTCTTTGGCGATTTAATCTTACGGCCAAAACAGAGCAGGGCATTCGAAAAACAAATGAGAAAGGGTATTTCCCGCTATTTTGGCTTGCACATTTTCAGCAATTACAACAACAATTCAGTCAAGCTTTAAAAATTATTAAAAATTCACCACATAACCGTTTACAGATCTATTCTTTACATCAAAAAGCGGAACGTTTAAAAGGTAAGTTGTCTGCAAAGCAAACCCATCGAATTAAAAATGATTTAGCAAACGGGTTACATCATAAAAAAATACGCTGTTGAAAAGAAGAAATTAAGTGTTGATACGTCAGAGAATCGCTTTATTAAACAAATGATTATCGAAACAGATAACAAGCTTACTCAGATCAATCAAACATTAGCTAAATCAAGCAAAAATCAACTTTCCCAAGCATTTTTTGATACGCTGAATAATTGGCAAAAACCATTAAAACAATTCCAAGCTCTATCTTTTTTTAATGATATTGGGACTTTCAAAGGATTGGAAAAAATTTCTCTAGTACTGCAACAGAAACCAGGTTATTCCACGATTTTTCATGTTTGGCAAGAGTTACGTTTTTATTTAAAGGTCCTTTCGCATCAGAGCCTAATTTCACAAAAATCACTTTCGGAACTTTATGAAGTGTGGTGCTTTTTAGTTATTCGCCGATTGTTAATTGAAGAACTTGGTTTTGAAGAAGTCAGTTCTCAGAAAGCAAAATTAATGTTTTCTGATCAACTTGATTTGATGATGAAAGATGGAATGTATGGTGCATTTCATTTTGAGAGACCTGATGGTTTGAAAATTAAACTTGCACATGAGCCAATTTTTCATCAAAAAACAGAAATTAAGTCCTATTTGAATACGCAAAAGCCAGATATTTTATTAGAAGTACTTTTCCCAAATAAACAACGTTTTATTTGGTTATTTGATGCAAAATACCGTTTAAATTCCGATGATGGTGAAGATGATTTAGTACCAGATGAAGCAATAAATCAAATGCATCGTTATCGTGACGCATTAGTTTGGGCTAAACATGAAGGTAAAAGCCGTCCTGTGTTTGGAGCTTACGCCCTGTATCCAGGTTTTTTTGATCAAGTTAATATGAAGAATCCGTATCAAGCCGGAATTGATGAAGTCGGTATTGGCGCATTTGCATTGTTGCCTAGCCAACAAAATCAAGGTGCAATTTGGTTACGGGATTTTTTTAATGCGCAGTTAGGAAATTATTTACTTTCTTCACCACTTATTAAGGAAGAGCATTTATTTGTGCAAGAACAAAGCCGAATTCCTTATACAGGAATGAAGCAACAACTTTATACCGACTTAACGATGTTAGTTTCTCTTGGTCATGCACAAGAGGGCGAAAATGTACGTTCAATAGAATACTTTGAGCGTTTTAAAAATGGCACAGCAAAATACTACCATTTACCACAAGACACTTTTGAGATGAAATATAAAGGCTTGCAACACATTGTTAATGAAATCGCTTTTTTAGGATTAGCTGAGCAAGATGAACAAGGTAATAAAATAATTAACAAAGTATGGCAAGTGAAGAGGGTTTCAATTGTTAAGCGTAATACATTGACTGAAGAGCAGGCGGGATATATATCTGATTCTGAACGTCTAGATTATCTTTTTGAGATTGGTATGGCCTTGAATTTACCTAATTCAATTAGAAATATACCTCTAGAAGGATTTAGAAAATCGATGAAGCTGACAACACTGTCAAAAATTAATAATGAAACAGAATTTAACTTTATTGAACCGGTATATACTGAGTTTTACCTCAATCAATAAGGAACAGTGAAAGGGAAAATGCACCTTTATCTTATTTTGCTCATCTGCATCTCTAATTCTATTTTTAAAATGCAGTAAAAAAGCGGTCAGATTTAAAATCTGGCCGCTTTTTATTTTCTACGATGTTGTAGGTGGAAAATATATTCTAGTGATTCAATACTTCAAGCAATGCTTGAACTGGGTGTTTCAAGATGGCTTTTTCATATCGCTTCACTTGGCTACGGCAGGAATAGCCGGTTGCGAGACAATGATTAGGATCTTTACCTTGTAATTTTTTGCCCCATGATACGTCATAAATGTCTTTTGACATGGTTTGATTTTGAACCTCATGACCAAATACACCCGCCATGCCACAGCAGCCGACTTTTTCAACATTCAAGGTTTGTCCAAATTGCGCAAAAATATGCTGCCATTCTTTTGGGCTGTTTGGCATAAAGGTGGATTCTGTGCAATGAGGGAATAAATGCCACTCAAAAGTGCGGTCAGATTTCGCGATATTTTTCACCGCACTTTGTAATGTGTTACTGTCTAATTGATTGGTCAGCCATTCATGTGCCGTGAGTACATGGAAATCACCGCGAGAATTACCTAATGCTTCTTTATATTCATTACGATAAGAAAGCACAATAGCTGGATCTACGCCGACCAAAGGCACATTTAATTTAGCGACGCGATTTAAAAATTCCGCTTGTGTTTTCGCGGTTTTACTAAAGCGAGCTAAAAAACCTTTAATATGCATGGCTTTGCCATTGGGTTTAAAAGGCAGAAGGATTGGTGAGAATTCTAATTTTTGTGTGAGAGCGACGAAATCTCGCACCACTTTAGCATCGTAATAAGAGGTATAGGGATCTTGTACAATAAATAGCATATTCGCTTTTTCTGTGGCACTGAGACTTTCCAATTCTTCTAATTTTTTGCCTTGATAACTAATTTCCACTAATTGTTGTTGAAGGTTTGGCTCTGAAAGGAGAGGCAAATCAGTCATGCCAAGCATTTTTTCAACCAAGCTTTGTGTGATTTTCAGCTTGGTGAAGTAATTGAATAATGCCGGTTGTTTCGCCATATAAGGTGCAGCAACTTCTAAATTCGCCACAAGATGATCTTTGGCTGGGCGCAAATAACGACTGTGGTAGAAATGGAAAAATTTCGCACGGAAACTTGGTACGTCAATTTTAATCGGGCATTGGCTTGCACAGGCTTTACAAGCCAGACAAGTATCCATTGCCGCTTTCACTTCATGTGAGAAGTCATATTCACCACGCCATTTCTGTACGCTATTGCGGAAACGTTCCACAAGTGCGGTCAGTTTGACTTGTGTTTTATGAAAATCTAATTGATCAGGCGATACGTTTTCATTGGCCATTAATCGCAACCATTCACGTACCATAGCGGCTCGCCCTTTTGGCGAGAACACGCGATTTTTACTCACTTTCATGGAAGGACACATAATGCTGTGCTCATCAAAGTTAAAGCAAAGTCCATTGCCGTTACAGTTCATCGCGCCTTTGAATTCGTCTCGCATCTGAATCGGGATTTGGCGATCATTGTCAGCACGCATTGGCGAGAGAATGGAGTAGAGTTCCGCATCGCTATTAAGTGGCGTACAGATTTTACCTGGATTCAGACGATTGTTTGGGTCAAATAAAAATTTTATATAACGTAATTCTTGCCAAAGTTCAGGTGTAAAGAATTTCTCGCCATAATGAGAACGTACACCTTTACCGTGCTCCCCCCATAGCAAACCGCCGTATTTCACCGTGAGTTCAGCTACTTCATCTGAAATTAGTTTAAAGAGTTTTACTTGGTCTTTATCGCATAAGTCCAAAGCCGGGCGAACGTGCAATACGCCAGCATCAACATGGCCAAACATCCCATATTGCAGATTATGACTATCTAATAAGGCTCTAAATTCTGCAATGTAATCCGCAAGATGTTCTGGTGGCACACAGGTATCTTCCACAAAAGGAATCGGTTTGGCAGCACCTTTCGCATTACCTAATAGCCCCACCGCTTTTTTACGCATGGCGTAAATACGTTCAATAGAAGGCAAGTCAGAACAAAGTTGATAGCCGATAATATGATCTTTGCCTTGTGCAATTTTTTCATCTAATTGCTGACAAAGTGCGGTCACTTGGCTGTCTATTTTAGCTTGATTGTTGCCCGCATATTCAACAATGTTTAAACCAAGAATTGGATTTTGTTCTTCTTCTGTTAAAAGTTCTTTCACTGAATGCCAAATAATATCTTGCTTAGCAAGGTTCAGCACTTTGGAATCGACAGTTTCAACTGAAAGGGCATTGGCTTTCACCATAAAAGGCGCATTGCGAAGTGCTGCATCAAATGAGCTGTATTTCACATTAATTAAGGTACGATATTTCGGAATCGGCAATAAATTGAGTTTAGCTTCGCAGATAAACGCAAGTGAACCTTCTGATCCTGTTAAAATTCGGGTGAGATTAAATTCACTTTCATCGTTATTAAAGACATTCTTAAGATCGTAACCAGTGAGAAAGCGATTGAGTTGTGGTAAATCTTGAATGATTGAGGCGCGCTTTTCTTTACAACGTTGGAAAATCGTTTGATGTAGTGTTTTTCCATTTTCTGCTAGTGGATAGTTTTCTAAAACATCGTCGGATTTGACCGCACTTGTATCTAATATTTCACCATTCATCAAAACAGAACGTAATGCTAAAACGTGATCAGAGGTTTTACCGTATTGTAATGAACCTTGACCGGAAGCATCGGTATTAATCATACCACCGAGGGTTGCTCGATTACTGGTGGAGAGTTCTGGCGCAAAGAATAAACCGTGAGGTTTTAAAAATTGGTTTAGTTGGTCTTTTACTACACCTGCTTGAACGCGAACCCAACGTTCTTCTATATTAAGCTCCAAAATGCCTGTCATGTGGCGAGAGAGATCCACAATAATATTATTATTAATAGATTGCCCATTTGTGCCCGTGCCGCCACCCCGAGGTGTAAAGGTTAAGTGAAGGTATTTCTCTTTATTGGCTAATTTGGTGATGCGTACTATATCAGCAACAGATTTAGGGAACAAAATAGCCTGTGGAAGTCGTTGATAGACGCTGTTATCTGTCGCAAGACTTAAGCGGTCAGCATAATTTGAGGCAATATCACCTTCAAAATGCTGTTTTTGAAGTTCGTTAAGATAATCACTTACCACATTATTAAGTTGAGGTACATTAGAAAGACGGGGCAACATAAAATTACTCACCTACATATATAATAGAGAAGAAAGTAAATTTGATGATATATGAAGCTCAAAAAAAAGTCGATTTTAATAGCTGTTTTTTGTTAAAATTGGAAATGGGTTACGAATCATCCTGTTTTTTTGTGAATAGATGTTCATTTTATTAACTATCTGTTCATAAAATAACCAGAAAGGCAAAAAAAGTTTGATCTTTAATGTTTTTATAGGATAATAGACTTACTTTTGAACGTTCCTTTGGCTATGGCAAAGGAATTGAATTTGTCAAAAGGATAAGTTAGGGCAAATTCAAAACCCTAGTTAAGCAAATGTTTAGAGTGTTTCTTTTTCGTAAAGTTCACAATAAACAAGGAAACTTTTGTTATTAATAACGATGACTAAATAGAGGACATCAAAATGAAAAAAACTGCAATCGCATTAGTCGTTGCTGGTTTAGCAGCAGCCTCAGTAGCTCAAGCAGCTCCTCAAGAAAATACTTTCTATGTAGGTGCTAAAGCGGGTCAAGCATCTTTCCACGATGGTATCAAAGCTAATTCAGCTGGCAAAGCATTAAACTTTGGTCAAGGTTATCTTCGTAACACTTTAACTTACGGTGTATTCGGTGGTTACCAAATTTTAAATCATGATAACTTCGGTTTAGCAGCAGAAGTTGGTTACGATGATTTCGGTCGTGTTAAATTCCGTGATGCAGGTGAAACCTCATTCAAGCACACCAACCACGGTGCTCACTTAGGTTTAAAAGGTAGCTATAACGTTGGTGGTTTAGTATCAGCTTTAGACGGTTTAGATGTGTATGGTCGTGCAGCTGCAGCATTAGTTCGTTCTGACTATAAAGAATATGAAGCTAATGGTGCTAAATCTTTCAAAGAGCACAGCTTACGTGTTTCTCCGTTATTTGCTGCGGGTGTTGAATATGCATTACCTTCATTACCAGAGTTAGCATTACGTCTTGAATATCAATGGTTAGCTCGCGTAGGTAAATTACGTAACTATGAGGAAGGTGTTCAAGGTCAAGCAGCTGACTACAACCCATGGATCGGTTCTATCAACGCTGGCGTATCTTACCGTTTCGGTCAAGGTGCTGCACCAGTTGTTGCGCCTGAAGTGGTAAGCAAAACTTTCAGCTTAAACAATGATGTGACTTTCGCATTCGGTAAAGCTAACTTAAAACCTCAAGCACAAGCTGTATTAGAAGGTATCTACGGTGAAATCGCACAAGTTAAAAGTGCTAAAGTAGCTGTTGCAGGTTATACTGACCGTATCGGTTCTGAACAATTTAACTTGAAACTTTCTCAAAAACGTGCAGACTCTGTTGCTAACTACTTAGTAGCTCGTGGTCTTCCAGCACAAGACATCTCAGCAACTGGTTATGGTAAAGCTAACCCAGTTACAGGTGCAACTTGTGATGCGGTTAAAGGTCGTAAAGCACTTATCGCTTGTTTAGCACCAGACCGTCGTGTTGAAATCGCAGTTAACGGTACTAAATAATTTTATTTAGTTATCCATTAACGGATTAACATTAGAAGACCTAAACTTCGGTTTAGGTCTTTTCTTATATAAATTAAACCTATAAATTGAAGGAATTTTTGAATGAAAAAGTGGATTATCTTGATTATTATTGCGGTTGCTGCAGGGGTAGGCTTAATGTCAAGCTACAATGGTTTAGTTAAAGCAGAAACTGAAATTGATTCTGTTTGGGCAAATGTTGAATCATCTTATCAACGTCGTGCTGATTTAATTCCAAATTTAGTGAATACGGTAAAAGGTCAGGCTAATTTTGAACAACAAACATTAACCAATGTGATTGAAGCTCGTGCGAAAGCGACACAAACTAAAATTGACCCGTCTAATTTAACGGAAGAACAATTAAACGAATTCCAACAAAACCAAAATCAAGTGGGTTCAGCATTATCTCGTTTACTTGTTTCGGTAGAACAATACCCCCAATTAAAAGCTCATGAAGGCTTTATGAATTTACAATCTCAACTTGAAGGGACAGAAAACCGTATCAATGTCGCTCGTAATAAATTCAATGAAGCCGCGCGTATTTATAATGAAAAAGTACGTCAATTCCCAACAAAATTAGCAGCAATGATTTTTGGCTTTAAAGCAAAACCTTATTTTAAATCAGCTGCTGGCTCAGAAAATGCACCAACTGTAAACTTTAACTAAGGTTTATTATGCCATTCTTTTCCAGAATTCCGGTAGATAAAAAGCAAATCGAGGTGGCGATTAGTCGCCTCGAAAGCTTAAGTTCGGCTGAAGTACGTGTTTATATTGAACGCAAAGTACCCAAGGATTCAGCACAACTGTCTGCAATGGAACGAGCTTTAGAAGTGTTTGGTGAATTGGAAATGCATAAAACAGCGGCACAAAATGCTGTGTTGATTTATGTGGGATATAAAAATCATCTCTGTGCAATCGTAGGTGATAAAGGCATTCATCAATTTGTTGATATGGCTTATTGGCAGTTACAATGCGATTTAATGATTGAGCAGTTTAAACAAAAAGCTTATACACAGGGCATTGTCGATGCGATTGATCGTATCTGTGATATTTTATCTCGTCATTTCCCTGTTCAACCTGATGATGTGAATGAATTATCTAATGAGGTAATTATTAATGGCTAAGCTTTTATCTTTTATGAAAAGTGCGGTTATTTTTAGCCTTATTTTTTTTGCTCAAATGGTTGTTGCGGCAGAATTTCCGCCTGCACCAAATCCTTTCCATTATATAAACGATTACACCAGCACACTTTCATCAGAACATAAGCAAATTTTAGAAAATAAACTGATTGCTTATAGTAAAGAAACAAGTTCACAAATCGCGGTTGTTTTGGTTCCTACAACTGGTGAATATGAAATCGCTGATTATACCTTTACTTTAGGTGATAAATGGGGGATCGGACGTAAAAATCTAAACAATGGCGTGTTGATGCTGATTGCGAAAAATGATCGCAAAGTTTTTATCGCAACCGGGCAAGGTTTAGAAGGTGTATTGCCGGATGCTTTTTTATCGCAAGTCATCCGTTCGGCAATTTTGCCACAATTTAAACAAGGGCAATATGCACAAGGTATTAATGATGGCTTAAACCAAATTATTGCAGCAAGTAAAGGCGAGTTTGATGCGTCACAAGTTGAAGAAGATGCGTTTGATAAGTATATCCCATTCTTAATGGTATTGGCGTTTATTGCTATTGTATTATTTGGTGAATTCCAATATCACAAAGATGAAGTCTATATTAGCCCGAATCAACGTGATCAACTGAATAAAATTATTCGTCAAAGTACGATTTCTCGTCGACGTGGTGGCGGTTCCGGTTTCGGAGGCGGATTTGGTGGAGGCTTTGGTGGCGGTGGTTCTTCTGGTGGTGGTTTTGGTGGCGGTGGCTTTGGCGGCGGTGGAGCAGGTGGAAGTTGGTAAGACCAAGTCTTTCACTCAGGTTCTATCTTATGCTAGAATAGCGTTCTATTCAGACTTATTTGAACAAGGAACATTATGGAAACGTTAGACAAAATCAAAAAACAAATCGCTGAAAACCCAATTTTAATTTACATGAAAGGTTCACCAAAATTACCTTCTTGTGGTTTCTCAGCGCGTGCATCTGAAGTATTAATGAACTGCAAAGTACCTTTTGGCTATGTTGATATTCTTCAACACCCAGATATTCGTGCTGAATTACCGGCTTATGCAAACTGGCCAACTTTCCCACAATTATGGGTAGAAGGTGAGTTAATTGGTGGCTGTGATATTATTTTAGAAATGTATCAATCAGGCGAACTTCAAACTTTATTAAGCGAAGTAGCGGCTAAACATCAAGCTTAATTGACGATAGATGACCAAGATAAACCTGCTTTTTAGCAGGTTTTCTTTTGCTCAAAAAATGATAAACCCGATATAAAAGTGTGATCGGATTAACATTTTTAAATGAAATAACTTGTTGATAAAATTCCATTACGTTAGACTACATTACACTTAGTCGGGGTGCCAATACTAATGGCTGAGAAACACCCGTGAACCTGAAACAGATAATGCTGGCGTAGGAAACTAATCATCTCATTATGCTGTTTCGTTATGCAAAAAATAAGGAGAACGCATAATGAAGAAAACGCTTCCCATTTTAACCGCACTTTTTACCGCTTCCACTTTCGCACAAGCTGCGCCTCAAACATTAGATGTTTATACTTATGATTCATTTAGTGCGGATTGGAGTGCCGGACCAAAAGTTAAAGCGGCTTTTGAACAACAGTTTCCGCAATGTAAGCTGAATTATGTGGCTTTTGACAATAACGGTACTTTGTTTAACCGTGTACGTCTAGAAGGTAAAAAAATTAAAGCCGACGTGGTACTTGGTTTAGATAGCTATCAAATTGAAGAAGCACAAAAACTCAATATTTTTGAGCCAAATAAAGTGGATTTAAGCCAGTTACGTTTACCGATTAAATGGGAAAATAAAACTTTTTTACCATTTGATTATGCGCAATATGCGTTTATTTATGACAAAAATAAGCTGGCTAATCCTCCAAAAAGCTTAAAAGAATTAGTTGAGCGTCAAGATCTTAAAGTGTTATATCAAGATCCACGTACGAGCAGTATTGGACGTGGTTTATTACTTTGGATGAATGCAGTTTATCCAGCAGCAGATGTCGCAAATGCCTGGAAAACCCTTTCTAAACATACTGTCACGGTCACAAAAGGTTGGACCGAGTCTTATGGGGCCTTCTTAAAAGGTGAAGGTGATATGGTTTTAAGCGTCAATACTTCACCGATTTACCATATTCTTTCTGAACAAAAAGACAATTATATGGCAACGGAATTTGCAGAGGGTAGCGTCTTACAAGTTGAAGTCGCAGCAAAAGTTGCTAACCGCAATAATGCCTGTGCTGATGAATTTTTAGGATTCTTACTTTCTCCGCAAGCCCAAGCGGATATTGCTAAAAATAATGTCATGTTACCCGTGGTAGAGACTAATATCGAAAGTCATATTGATGCGCTTAATTCTCACTCAAAATCAATGCGTATTTTAGATACCGCAACGGTGACAAGTGGGCAGCTTAAAGGCTGGATTAATCAATGGCAAAAAGCGTTATCTAAGTAGTATTGATGTACTTATTGCAACATCCGCATTTTCGTCCTCGCCATTATTTGGGCGGAAGTGCGGTCATCTTTTTCATTGTTTTACTCTATGGATTTTCACTTTCTGCGGTTTTTTCAGTTGGAAGTGATTATGCCTTATCTGATTTCTTACAAGACGATTATTTGCATCAAGTTATCGCCTTTAGTGTCGGGCAGGCATTCTTGTCAGCCTTGCTTTCTAGCGTAATTGGAACTTTATTTGCACGCGCTTTTTTCTATTTAGATTTCAAAGGCAAATCGCTCATTTTACGCATTTTTTCCCTCACATTTGTCTTGCCTGCATTACTGGCTATTTTCGGTTTGATTGGTATTTATGGCACGGCCGGTTGGCTAACACAACTGCTGCAAACCTTAGATATTTCGTGGAAACCCTCTATTTATGGTTTAAGTGGTATTCTCATTGCCCATTTATTTTTTAATATTCCCTTATCTGCCAGAATGAGTTTGCAGGCTTTGCAAAGTGTGCCGACCGAACAGCATCAACTTGCGGCACAATTAAATATCAAAGGTTTCACATTTTTCCGCTTAATTGAATGGCCTTATTTGAAAAGTCAAATCGTGTCTGCCTTTGTGCTGATTTTTATGCTGTGTTTCACCAGTTTTACGATTGTATTGGCGCTTGGTGGCGGGCCGCAAAATAGCACATTAGAAGTCGCGATTTACCAAGCCATTTTCTTTGAATTTGATTTACCCAAAGCCGCATTTTTTGCGTTGGTACAATTTGCATTTTGTTTTGCATTATTTTCACTTTCACAATATTGGGCGAAAGCACCTGAAACGCAGATTTCGCAACGTTATCGATGGGTTTTACCTGTTTCAAGAGCGGTCAAATTTGGACATGTTTTTGTCTTATTCTCGGTGTGCTTATTTATTTTAAGTCCCTTATTCAATATTATTTTCCAGGGTTTGTCAGCTACCCAATTATTTGGCTATTGGCAAAATCCACAATTATGGAAGGCGATTGCTTATTCATTAACCATGGCACCGATAGCAGGGATTTTATCGGTATTATTTGGATTCTTCTTATTGTTACTCTCCCGTCAGCTACAATGGTTATCTCATCCAAAATTAGCACACTTAATTTTAACGGGGGGCATGATGATTTTAGCCATTCCGACGATTGTCTTAGCTGTAGGCTTATTCCTTTGGTTGCAAGATATTGATTTCTCAGCAGGGCATTTGTTTGTGGTGGTATCTGTTTGTAACGCCTTGGCAGCTTTACCATTTGTGATCAAAATTCTTAATACACCAATGAATCAATCGATGCAATATTATGAAAAACTCTGTTTATCGCTGAATATTACAGGCTGGCAGCGTTTTCGTTTAATTGAATATCCGCTACTAAAAGCCCCGTTGAAATATGCCTTGGCACTCGCAACGACTTTATCACTCGGCGATTTTACAGCGATAGCCTTATTTGGTAGCCCTGATTTTACTTCTTTGCCTCATTTGCTTTATCAACAAATCGGGCAATATCGAAGCCAAGAGGCAGCAGTGACGGCATTGATTTTATTGGGCTTATGTTTAGGTTTATTTATGTTTATTGAAGGGCAGAAGGAACTACATGATTAAATTAAATAATGTGGTCTTCAATTATCAATCCATGCCGATGGTATTTGATTTACATATTCAAGCCCAGGAAAAAATCGCCATTATTGGTGAAAGTGGCGCAGGAAAAAGTACCTTACTGAATTTAATTGCCGGTTTCGAATATGCCGATAGTGGCGAGATTTGGCTAAATGATGAAAATCATACCAAAACAGCACCTTTTGAACGCCCTGTTTCCATGCTATTTCAGGAAAACAATCTCTTTACTCATCTTTCCGTAGAAGAGAATATTGCTTTAGGTTTAAAACCGAATTTAGCCTTAAATGCAGAAGAAAAAGCCCTTGTAGAACAAGCTGCTAGAGCAGTTAATTTACAGGATTTTTTAACGAGAAAACCGACCGCACTTTCAGGTGGACAAAAACAGCGAGTGGCATTGGCGCGCTGTTTGCTACGAGATAAACCCATTTTATTATTGGATGAGCCTTTTTCTGCACTCGATCCTAAATTACGCATTGAAATGCAGGATTTAATGGATCAATTATGTGAAGAGAAAAAGCTCACCATGTTATTGGTGACACATCAACCCAAAGAAATTGAACGGCATATTGATCGAGTGATTGAAATTCATCAAGGAAAAGTGATCTGATCTCTTTTTATCATATTGCAGAGTAATATGCTCAATTTAATAAAAGCGACGTTGCTTAAAACAAGGAAAATATAATGACAACCACAAATGTAGTACAGCTTTCATCTATTACGCCCCATCCTTCAGTGGAGTATTGGTCTGTTTGTAAAGTCGAAGCACTATTTGAAACACCTTTTTTAGAATTAGTCTATCGTGCGGCTCAAGTACATCGAGAGCATTTCAACCCTGGCGCGATACAGTTATCGACGTTGATGTCGATTAAAACGGGTGGCTGTCCAGAGGATTGTGGTTATTGCCCACAATCAGCACGTTATCAAACAGGTGTACAAAATCAGCAGATCTTGGATATTGATGAAATTGTTGAAAAAGCCAAAATTGCGAAAGCACGTGGTGCAGGACGTTTTTGTATGGGCGCAGCATGGCGTGGTCCTAAGCCAAAGGATATGGAAAAAGTGACGGCGATTATTCGTGCGGTAAAAGATATTGGCTTAGAAACTTGCGGCACCTTTGGGCTGTTGCAAGATGGTATGGCGGAAGAGTTAAAAGATGCAGGATTGGATTATTACAACCATAATATAGATACCGCGCCAGAGAATTATCACAATGTCATTGGCACACGCCGTTTTGATGATCGCTTAAGTACGTTAGGAAAAGTTCGTCATGCCGGTTTGAAAGTTTGCTGTGGTGGTATTGTGGGCATGAACGAAACCCGTAAAGAGCGAGCAGGCCTCATTGCAAGTTTGGCAAATCTTGATCCGCAGCCAGAGTCCGTGCCAATTAACCAATTAGTGAAAGTGGAAGGCACACCAATGGCCGATGCAGCTGATTTAGATTGGACGGAGTTTGTTCGCACTATTGCCGTTGCGCGTATTACTATGCCAAAAAGTTATGTTCGCCTTTCTGCAGGCCGTCAAGGCATGAGTGAAGAAATGCAAGCCATGTGTTTTATGGCTGGTGCGAACTCTATTTTCTATGGCGATAAATTGTTAGTGACAGGCAACCCAGAAGAAGATGGCGATCAGCTTCTTATGGCAAAATTGGATCTTGAGCCAGAAACGGAAGAAAATAGAAAGCCACTCGACAGAAATTAGTCAGAAAAAAAGTGCGGTGAAATTTGATCTGCACCCCAAAAGTTGGACTCAACAAACCAACAATTGAGGTGCAGATTTTTTTATGGGTAAACACTACACAATCGAATTTAAATTACAGGTTCTTCAACCTATTTTGAATGGGAAAATGAGTATTAGAGAAACTGCGCGTTTTTACAATATTCCTTCCAACTCCCTAGTCGGGACATGGTTGAAACGATTTGAAAAAAGTGGCATAAAAGGACTTATTCCCCGTAAACCATCAGGACGACCGCCGATGAAACCCAAATATGCAAAAATGCCACCGCCACCCAAAACTGAAGAAGACCGTTTACGCCTGAGAATTTTACAGCTTGAAGCGGAGGTAGCCTACCTAAAGGAGTTGAGAAGGCTCAGACTTCAGGACGAAGCCGAGCAACGGAAATTATCCAAAGGTTAAGAACACGCTATCCGTTAAAATGGCTTTTAGGCTTTGCACAATTAGCGCGTAGTACGTTTTTTGCTAAACTTCAGATTAAACTGGATAAGGATGAGTTGTTGAAAAAGACCATTAAACGCATCAAAGCCAACCATCCTGATTATGGCTACCGACGTGTTCATGCCTGCTTGCCAGGCGTGAATCATAAAAAAGTTCAACGTTTAATGCAGACACTTGGGCTTCAAGTGCGGTCAAGAAAAAGCAAGAAATTTACGACCTATCGAGGCACGATAGGGGTGATTGCACCGAATCATCTTGAACGCGATTTTAGTGCAACGGCCCCGAACCAAAAATGGGTGACCGATATCACCGAGTTTAAGGCGAAAGATGGGAGCAAAGTCTATTTATCCCCAATTTTAGACTTATTTAACAATGAGATAGTTTCATATAATCTCAGCTATTCCCCAAACTGGGCGCAAGTAGAGGACATGTTAATGCAAGCCGTCAAAGGATTAAATAAAGCTTGTGGTGTCATTTTACATTCAGACCAGGGATGGCAATATCAAATGGTGGCTTATCGTCGAATCTTGGCTGAACATGGCATCATTCAAAGTATGTCGAGAAAAGGGAATTGCTTGGACAACGCCGCAATGGAAAGTTTCTTTGGACGATTAAAAACAGAATGTTTTTATGGTCGGGAATTTAACAGTAGAGAGGAGATAGTTGATGCCGTCAGGGATTATTTGGATTACTATAATCACCGACGGATTCAACTAAAATTAAAAGGACTGAGTCCGGTACAATATCGAAAACAATCCTTTAAATAACAGTCTAACTTTTTGGGGTCAGATCAAATTTCACCGCACTTTTGTTAAGGTTTACTTCACTTGTTCAGTTAGGCAAGGCTGAATTTTATTTAGCATTTCTTTTAAAATACGCGCTGGAGCAGCGACAATGTTGCCTGAGCGTAAATAGCCATGACCCGCATTGAAATCACATACTAAACCACCAGCTTCACGCACGATTAAATCACCTGCTGCGCAATCCCAAGGTTTTAAGCCCATTTCGAAATAGCCGTCAACACGACCTGAAGCCACATAGCAAAGGTCTAATGCGGCAGAACCCGTACGACGGAAATCTGCTGCTTCATCAATTAAGTTATTCATGATAGCAAATTGAGTTGGCATCAAGCTTGGTTGTTTGAATGGGAAACCGGTGGCTAAAATCGCCCCGTTAAGTTCATTTTGGCTATCTACACGTAAACGCACTTCATTTAATTTTGCGCCTTCACCACGCACAGCAGTGAATAATTCATTACGAATAGGATCGTAAACCACACCTACTTCGGTACGGTTTTTTACACGGATAGCAATAGATACAGAGAAATGTGGCAAACCTTTTATGAAGTTGGTTGTGCCATCTAGTGGATCAATCACCCATTGAATATCACTGTCTTTGCCTTCTAATGCACCACGCTCTTCACTGATAATTGTATGATCAGGATAAGATTTTTGAATGATTTCAATGATCTCAGCTTCAGCAGCTTTATCGACGCTAGTCACATAATCATTAATACCTTTTTTACTTGTTTGGATATCATCACGGCGCTCATAGTTTTTAGCAATTACGTTGCCCGCTTTTCGTGCCGCACGAATAGCGATATTTAACATTGGATTCATATTTCCACCAGATTTTAAAGAACAGATAAATAGGTCGCCTATTATAAGGGAGTTTTAGTAAATAGCCAGTTGAAAATGTTTAATTCACGTTTTTTCCCGTTTTTTAAAAGAAATTTGCGATCAGTATCGCAAAAATAAAGTAGTTAATTTGGCTTTCTTCTAAAGGAATTTTAAAGTGCGGTCAAAAAAGAAGGCATTTTATGTATAAAGGGATAACCTTATTAGAAACCTTGATTGTATTATTTATTTTAAGCTTAACGTTAGCGTTTGCATTGCCCAAATGGCAGAAAGCCGATCCCAAATATTTTCTTGAAAAAGAGCAACAACGGCTTTATTTTTTCCTGCGAAATATTCAGGCAAGAGCAGAAAACTCATCGGCGATTTGGTTTATTTTGGCCAATCAAGATAGGGCAAATCAACGTTGGTGTATCACAGCTCAAGTAAAAAGTGATCATTTTTGTGATTGTTTTCATCCCCAGAATTGTCCTAAAAACCTTTATGCGCATTTTTACTATCCTTATTTTGAAGGGAAAACGATGCTAATTGGCCCTAAATTATATCCGTCAGAAGTGGCGGTGAAATTTAATGGGGCAAGAAATACTATGGAAACGAATTGTTTTATGTTACAGGGTGAAGAGCATCGAACATTGTTCTCTTTTTTCAATGTGGGCAGTATCAAATTAAAGTCTGATCAAGCAGCGAGTGCATGTACAAGATGAAACCATTAAAAGGTGAAACATTGCTGAGCTTATTGATTTCACTTGGCTTATCCGCTTTATTATTGTTATTGGTTGCACAATTTTATGCCCAAACTCAACAGCAAAATCAGCGTTTAATGTTACAACTTAAATTACAAGCGGAATTACAACGCACAATTCAACTCATCGGGAAAGACCTGCGCCGCGTAGGCTTTCGAGCCGCAAACCTAAAACTCATCGAAGATAATCTCGCTTTATTTGAATTAGACGAAAAGGGCACAGCAATAACCATTGCTCAAGCAGACAATGCCCCATTAAATAGCTGTGTTTTATTTTTTTATGATTTAAATAGCAATGGCTGTATTGGTGAAAAGTACACAAAAAATACCTGCGTAAATGGCGTTAAAAATGTGGCAAAAAATATCGAAAAGGAGCTATTTGGTTACAAACTTAACGACAAAATGATTGAAACCAAACAAACTTATAAAAATGCGGTAAATGCGGATTGTCGTTCGGAAGAATGTCAGCGTGCTTTAACGCAATCTACTTGTAACGCGGGTGGTGGATGGACAGATTTATTGGATGAAAAAGAGTTTGATATTTCTCAATTACGTTTTGATTGGTTAAAGGCAGGGAAAGGGATTGAAATCAAACTCGCGGGAAATCTTACAACACATAAGCATATTCAATATGAAACTTCGCTTGTGGTGCCTTTATTAAATCAAGAAGAATAATCATGAAAAAAGGGATTGTGACACTAACGGCACTGATTTTACTTTCGGGATTATTGGCGCTGATCTTATTATTTGATGAACAGATCTTTGCATTTTTTCGAGCTCAAATGAGTCAGCGAAAATATTATGTAGAACAGAGTCTTCCTTTACAGAAAATCAGTCAGCAGCAACAAACGCACATTTGCCAAAATTTGTCTTTAAATGGTGCTGGAAAAGTGAAACAAGTCTTTTTCGAGTCTTCAGGGGCAGAGGATAAAGTCGCCTATTCTGTTTGGTGTAAACGTGCAGCGTTATTTAAGAAATCGCCCACAAAAGGCATTAATGAAAATAGGCTGCGAGATTTTATTTCCAGCGAAAAACAAGCTGATTTTCAACCGCACTTTGTGAAAGTAGATACTACTTTAACTGCTCAAAAAAAACCTCAAGTGTATTGGATAACGCAAAGCCAATTAGAAATTAAAGGGAATGTGAGTGGTATTCTGCTAGCAGAAGGAAATTTAACCTTAACAGGCAAAGGGCGAATTAGCGGTGCAGTGATTACAGGTGGTTCGCTTAAGTTAGAGGAGGGTGTGACTGTGGCTTACGGTAAAGCCGTGGTAACAAAACTCGTACGAGAATATAGCCAATGGCATTTGGTGGATAAAAGTTGGAGTGATTTAAGTGCGCAAAATCAAAGTGAATAAAGGCATGTCGTTAATGTCACTTTTATTAGCCTTATCGATTTTCAGCGGGTTATTTTTGATCTTTAACCGATGGACGACTGAGCAACGGAAAAGTGCGGTCAGGATTTTTCAAGAATTTCAGGCGATTCAAATTGCTGAGAATCAGGCTCAACGTCAGTTTTTAGGCTTGTCTTGTGAAAATAGCGTAGAACAAAATGGCATTCAATTTGCCATTCAATGCAGTCATCATCAAGTGAATATACGCTATCCTCAAGGTGAATTTTTATTGAAAACCGAGTAAAATAACGCATTGTTTTTGCTTTCAAAAGGGCGTTACTTTGTTCGTTACTTATTATTCAAACCAACCAGAAATTCAAAAGGATATTTTAGTTTCGCTGTTGGAAAATTTACCGCAACATGATCCGTTTCAATCTGACATTGTGTTGGTGCAAAGTCCAGGTATGGCACAATGGTTACAAATGGAAATTGCTAAAAAATGCGGCGTTGCAGCGAATTTTCAATTCCCGATGCCTTCCAGTTTTATTTGGAAACTTTACGCCGATAATTTGCCGAATGTTTCCACGCAAAACCCTTTTGAAAAAGATTCAACGTTATGGCGATTAATGCGATTAATTCCTACTTTTTTACAGCAAAAAGAATTTGAACCATTAAAAAAATATTTAGCGTCTTCACCTGCATCAGAACAGCAAAAACTTTATCAATTAAGCCTAAAAGTTGCTGATTTATTTGACCAATATCTCGTCTACCGTCCCGAATGGATTGCTGCATGGGAAGAAAATAACGATGAAAAAATCTTGGCTCAAATTAATCAGCAAAAGCAGAGGCTTTCGGCATTAAATCCTACCTTTCTTTCTCAAATTAAAGGTAATATTCATTGGCAGGGAATTTTATGGCGAGCCTTGGTGGATGATGTCCAACGTGATTTCGATGGAAAAGCAAAACACCGTGCTGCACTTAATCAACAATTTTTAGCATTATGTCGTGATCCTAATGCGACACTCAACTTACCAGAACGTATTTTTATTTTTGGTATTCCAGCATTACCAACGGTTTATCTCAATATTTTCCAAGGTATTTCAGCTAAAACAGACGTGCATTTATTCTTTAATAATCCATGTCAAGAATATTGGGGCGACTTGAGAGATCTGAGTAAATCCTATTTATTAGAAAGACAGCGTTTCGTGCAAGAAAGTGATTATGTGAAGCCTTTAATTTCAGCCGAGCAAGTGTCATGGGAACCTGCTGACCTTGATTACACCAATCAACAAGAAGAATTGTTCAGTGGAAATCCGCTTTTAGCCTCTTGGGGGAAAATGGGACGAGATTTTCTCTATCAATTAGTGCGAGATGAGGAAAATATTCAAGCCATTTCCCGTGATTACTATGCAGAACTTCCCGAAAAAACGTTGTTAGGGCAGATCCAAAATCAAATTTTGACGTTAAGTCATGGTTCATTAAATGTTGCGAAAAATGACCGCTCTTTGGTCGTGAAATCTTGCCATAGCGCAATGCGAGAAGTTGAAGTGCTGCATGATTATTTGTTGGATTTATTCAATCAAAATCAGCATAAGCCAAAAGAAGAACAGATTACACCAAAAGATGTGGTGGTCATGGTGGCCGATGTTAACCAATATACGCCTTATATTCAGGCTGTCTTTGGTGCGAATAGTGCGGACGCACCCGTTATTCCGTTCTCAATTTCAGACAGTAAATTATCTGAAAGTGATGTGATCGTGTCGAGCTATCTTTCCCTGTTAAATTTAAGAGAAAGTCAGTTTGGCGCGGAAGAAGTACTGGCTTTATTGGATATTCCGGCTATCCGTGAGCGTTTTAACATTGCGCTTGCAGATCTCGAGCAAATCCGTGAATGGGTGAAAGAGTCGGGTATTCGCTTTGGTTTAGAAAAACTGCAGAATACACTAAATTTTAACGCGTGGCAGGCGGGGCTTGAACGTATGACCTTAGGTTATGCGATGCGTGAAGAGCAAGGCATTTGGCAAGACAGTCTTGGACTTGATAGTAGCTATGGATTGAAAGGGCAGTTAGTCGGTGCGGTGAATCAATTTTTTACTGCCTTAAATAAATGGCATCAAGATTTGCAAAAGACACACAATATTGAAAAATGGCGTGAAAAATTAACCTCACTTTTGACGGATTTCTTTGTGCAAAATGAAGAAACTGCGGATACCTTATTTTATATTCAAGATTGTATCAATACCTTTGCCGATGATTTGCAGTCCGTCAATTTTGAAGAAACCTTGCAAGCGGATGTTATTGCGGAAGTGATGTCTGCACGTTTAGAAGAAACACCAAACAGCCTTCGTTTCTTAGCGGGGAAAGTGAATTTCTGCACTCTTTTACCAATGCGCTCTATTCCTTTCAAAGTGGTGTGTTTGCTTGGGATGAATGAGGCGGATTACCCACGCAGTCATACCCCAAATAGTTTTGATTTAATGCAATATCATCATCAAAAAGGCGATCGTGTTCGTCGAGATGATGATCGTTACTTATTCCTTGAAGCCTTACTGGCCGCAAGATCCCATTTTTATGTGAGTTATGTGGGCTCTTCAATTATTGATAATCAACCTAAAGAACCTTCAGTATTGGTGAGCCAGTTAATTGATTATATTAATCATTATTCAGACAACTGCTTGAGAATTGAACAACATCCAATGACGGCATTTAGTCCAAGCAATTTCCAAAATGAAGGGAAAATTAACCGCTCTTTTGCAAAAAAATGGCTGCCGATTGCGCAATTCCAAGAAAGAAGATGTCATGAATTTGTTGTGCCGATGGGCGAAAATCAAGAGCCAATAACGGAAATTGAACTCGATCGTTTTGTGAGTTTTGTTGAAAATCCAGTGAAATTCTTTTTTGAAAAGCAGCTTGGCGTGTATTTCCGAGATGAAGATGATCGCATTGAAGAAAGTGAAAACTTCACGTTAAATGGTTTGGATCATTATCGCATTAGTAATGAGTTATTGCATTTAGAGGAAGCGCAATTTAACGATTATTTTGCGAAACAGCGAGTGAAAGGCATCATGCCACGCGGCGAGTTTGCGGAAGTTTGTGCGCAATCCATTCGTGCTGATGTATTGGCTTTTAAAGAGAAAATTAAGGATTATTCTTCACCACACAGTGAGAGTGTCGATTTTGTGGTGGGAACGGCACAAGGCAATATTCGCTTGTTTGGCTATATGGAGCCATTATTTGGTGATGAAAATCAGATAATCGAATGGCGATTTGCAAAATATAAAGATCGTTATCGTATTCGCCCATGGCTTTATTATCTTATTCAACTGGTGACAAAAGAGAATGCTCTGCCGCCACACATTATCGCTAAAGATAAGGATTTAACATTAAAAACAATAGAAAAATCAACCGCACTTGAGAAATTGAAAATATATGTCGAGGCCTATTTACAAAGCCAGCAACAAATTCAGCTCATTCCAACGGAAAATATCGCGAAGTTTATTGAAAAAGATGAAAGTGCGGTCAATTTTGACAATGTTTTGACGAATATCGAGTCCCTTGCGAAAGAGGATAACTATAGTTATAGAAAAGCCGATCCTTATTGGGCGAGGGTGTTGGGTCAAACAGAACAATTTAAATCGCTGGATGGTCGTTTGCAGTTGGTGAAACAAACCACATCCTGGTTCGGCGAAATGTTGTCTTAATGCGAATCTTCAGATCGAAAAGATCTTGGATTTTTGATAAGATGTCAGCTTAAGAATAATTGTGAAAAGGAGCTAAAATGCGTTGTCCGTTTTGTTCAACTGAAGAAACTAAGGTAATTGACAGCCGTTTAGTTTCTGATGGGTATCAAGTGCGTCGTCGTCGGGAATGCGGGAATTGTCATGAACGCTTTACCACCTTTGAAACAGCGGAATTAGTGGTACCAAAAATTATTAAAAATGATGGCTCACGCGAGCCGTTTAATGAAGATAAGTTACGTAGTGGAATTCAACATGCATTAGAAAAACGCCCTGTAAGTTTGGATGATGTGGAAAAAGCCATCAGCCACATTATTATCCAATTACGTGCGACGGGTGAGCGTGAAGTGCCAAGTCATCTTGTAGGTAAATTAGCCATGAATGCACTGAAACAATTAGATAAAGTGGCTTATATCCGTTTTGCATCCGTCTACCTGAGCTTTGATAATATCAATGAATTTACCAAAGAAATTGAAAGCTTAAAGGATTAATATGAGTGACACTTTTTCTTCTGATGACGTGAAATTTATGCAACTGGCTCTTGAGCTTGCGGCAAAAGGGCAGTACACCACTACGCCGAATCCATCGGTAGGATGTGTGTTGGTTAAAAACGGTGAAATTGTCGGGAAAGGGTTTCATTTTAAAGCCGGTCAGCCTCATGCAGAGCGAATGGCGTTGGCAGATGCCGGTGAGAAAGCGAAAGGCGCAACGGCTTATGTGACGCTTGAACCTTGTTCTCATTATGGCCGCACACCGCCTTGTGCATTAGGTTTAATTGAAGCAGGGGTTAGTCGAGTTGTCGCAGCCATGGCAGATCCTAATCCTCAAGTGGCGGGCAAGGGCTTAAAAATGTTAGCCGATGCAGGCATACCAAGTGCGGTCAATTTATTGAACGAACAAGCAGAAGCTTTAAATAAAGGTTTTCTCAAACGTATGAGAACAGGCAAACCTTATGTGCAGCTGAAATTAGCCATGAGTTTAGATGGGCGCACAGCCATGGCGAGCGGTGAAAGCAAATGGATTACAGGTGAAGCAGCTCGTGCGGATGTACAAAAAATGCGAGCCAAAGCGACCGCACTTTTATCAACAAGTGCCACCGTGTTAGCCGATGATCCAAGCTTAAATGTGCGTTGGAACCAATTCCCCGATGAGCTAAAAGCGGAATATGCTGAAGATACAGTGCGTCAGCCTATTCGCATAATCTTAGATTCTAGAAATCGAGTTCAGCCAAACTATCAATTATTCCATACCTATTCGCCAGTTTGGCTTGTGGGTTCAATTCCACGGGATATGTCTGTATTCCCTGATTTCTGTGAGCAAATATTATTACCAGAAAACTATGATTTTGATCTATTGATGACAGAATTAGGTAATAGACAAGTGAATTCCATTTGGGTTGAAGCCGGTGCCAATTTAGCGGGAAGCTTGATTGAACAACATGCTGTAGATGAATTAATCATTTATGTCGCTCCGAAACTCTTGGGAGATAAAGCTCGAGGATTATGCCAACTCCCGCATTTGGAAACCCTTGCGGATGCCCCATTGTGGCAATTGCAAGAATACGAAAAATTTGGGGATGATTTAAAGCTCAGTTATTTACCTAATTTATTAATAAAAGAATAAAAAATGTTAAAAAAACTTTTCCATTCCACCCTTTGGGGGCTTGCTGCGGCAGGTGTTATTTTATTTGCCGTTCCTAAGCTCAATAATAGCAGTCTTTTCTCTGCTGATGATATTGTTTCGTTTAATAGTGCCGTGAGAATTGCTTCTCCTGCCGTCGTGAACGTGTACAATCGATCTTTTTCTTCTGCCAGCATTAATGATAGCGATCAATTACAAGTAAATAACTTAGGTTCTGGCGTGATTATGACTAAAGACGGTTATATTCTTACCAATAAACACGTTATCCAAAATGCTGATCAAATTGTGGTGGCGTTGCAAAACGGCAATATTTATGAAGCCAATTTAATTGGCTCAGACAATTTAACGGATCTTGCAGTATTAAAAATCAAAGCAACCAATCTTTCTACTATTCCACAAAATAAAGAACGCCAAGTACGAGTTGGGGATATAGCTTTGGCTATTGGTAATCCGTATAACCTTGGTCAAAGTGTCTCACAAGGTATTATCAGTGCAGTAGGACGTAGTGCTGTAGGGGATTCTTTAGGTCGTCAAAACTTTATTCAAACAGATGCTTCGATTAACCGTGGTAACTCTGGTGGTGCGTTGATTAACTCTGCGGGCGAATTAGTGGGGATCAGCACATTAAGTATTGGTAAAACAGCTAATGAAATTGCAGAAGGGTTAAATTTTGCGATTCCAATTAGCATTGCTAATGATGTGTTATATAAAATTATTCGCGATGGTCGTGTGATTCGTGGTTATTTTGGGGTACAAAGTGAAATCACCGCTAATTCAAACGGTGGTATCGTGATTACAGGTGTGACCGCCAATAGCCCTGCAGCGAAAGCAGGAATCCAAGTGGGTGATGTGATCTTGCGGTTAAATAAACAAGATAACCTCTCTATTCGTGAAATGATGCAAATTATCAGCGATACTAAACCGCATACAGAGGTCATTGTTACCGTTTCTCGGTTAGGTAAGGTCATTGATCTTCCTGTGATTATTGAAGAGTTACCGTTTAATTAAGGATGTATAGTGGAAGTTAAAACCAGTCACTTTTTTGCTTGTTTAGATCGTCTTCGCTTAATTCAGCGTTGGTCATTGATGCGCAATATTGAAAAGGAGAACTTGGCGGAGCATAGCCTGCAAGTAGCCTTTGTGGCACAAGCCTTAGCCATTATTAAAAATCAATTTTTTGGTGGGGAAGTGAATCCTGAGCGTATTTCGGTAATGGCGATGTATCATGATACCTCTGAAATCTTTACTGGTGATTTGCCGACCCCAATTAAGTATTTCAATTCTGAAATCACCCATGCTTATAAAGATATTGAAGCGGCTGCAGAATTGCATTTAATTAGTTTGCTCCCGGCTGAATTGCAAGAGAGTTTTGCACCATATTTAGACAGTGAGAAATTTAGCCCAGAAGAAAAGCATTTAGTAAAACAAGCGGACTTGATTTGTGCGTATATTAAAGCTCAATTTGAATTAGAGCATGGCAACCATGAATTTAAAACAGCGAAAAAACGTTTAGAAAATCTAATGGAACAATGGCACAGCCAAGAAATGGATTATTTTTTACAGGTCTTTTTGCCGAGTTTTGGACGCTCGATTGATGAGATTGCGTTATAAGCGCAAATAATAAAGTGCGATCAATTTGATCGCACTTTTTGTTTGAGGATTATTTCAATGTTGCCAAAATAATCTGTTCTGGATCCACGTGTAACCATACATCTTGTCCTACTTTCCAACCATCTTTGCTATGAATGCTGACACAAAATTCAATTGAGCTGTCCTTTAATTGCACAATGGCTTCTTCATTTTCCATTGAAAGAATAGTCGCTTGGAAGAGGTTATTTTTTTCTTCTAGTGTAGTGGTACTAATTTTCACCCAAGGGGCTTTAAACATGACCATCACTTCTTTTTCAGTAATGAGTCTGAGACGCTCAGCACTGCGCATTGTGATTGAAACATGTAATGGATGAGCTAAATCCTGAATGTTTACTGCAACAATACAGCGAGAGTCCACAATATGTTGGCTTGCCACCTTACCGAAAAATTGATTGCGTGCGCTACTTTGTAAGGAGAATTTTGCCGTTGCTGCAAGGAGACTGTTTAGTGGGATTGTTTCATCTTGCAGAATATGAAAGGCGTGCTCTTGTGTTTGTTCGAGCAAATCATAAAGCTGGAGCAAACGCTCGGCATAAGTGGTTAGTGAAGTACCGCCCCCATTTTTCCCACCGATATTACGTTCTAAAAGCGGTTTTGGACTGATTTTATTCATCGCCTCAAGGTGATCCCAAGCACTTTTATAGCTTACTTTGGCGTTTTTGGCTGCTTGGTTGATTGAGCCACATTCTTTAATTTCTTTTAAGAGGCGAACACGTTTTGGATCAATAAATAATTCTTGATGAAGTTTGATCGTCAGTAAAATTTCAGTTTGTTTCATCATCTCCTCCTAATGTTTAATGCTTTTCATTTTACTTGATCTTTGTTTTTTTCTGTAGCTTATTTGAAAATTCAAGTTATAATTCATTCGTAGTATATTTTTTTATATATAGTTTCATTTATATAGGAGATAAATAATGAAATTAACTAAATTTGCAACCGCACTTTTAATTGCGGGTATGGGCGTATCTTTTGCTGCATCAGCAAAAGTGACTGTGTTTGCTGCCGCTTCAATGACTGATGCGTTAAAACAAATTGCGGATCAATATCAAACTGAAAAGCCAAATAATACCGTCGTTTTCTCTTTTGCTTCTTCTTCCACCCTTGCAAAACAAGTTGAAGAAGGCGCACCTGCAGACTTATTTATTTCAGCAAGCAACAAATGGATGAAATATTTATCTGATAAGAATCTTACTGTTAAAGAGACTGAGAAAGTCATAGCTGGCAACGAATTAGTGTTAATTGCACCAGCTAAAAGTGCCGCTAATTCAGTAGATATTGCTAAAGGTGAATGGATTAAAGGCTTAAAAGACAGCTATTTATCTGTAGGTGATCCTGCGCACGTTCCTGCAGGACAATATGCAGAAGAATCATTAACCAGATTAAATTTATGGGATCAAGTCAAAGATAAATTAGCGCGTGCGAAAGACGTGCGTGGTGCATTAGCCTTAGTTGAACGCGCTGAAGCCCCTTATGGTATCGTGTATAGCACTGATGCGAAAGTGAGTAACTCAGTGAAAACAGTCGGCGTATTCCCGAAAGACAGTTATAAACCAGTTGAATATCCCGTTGCGATTTTAAAAGATCATGACAACGCGGATACCCGTGATTTCCTTAATTACTTAGAATCGAGTGCAGCGAAAAAAATATTTGTTGAATATGGTTTCTCTGTGAAATAATGAGCTCAGACTTTATAAAGAAAGGACAGGCAACTGTCCTTTTTGTTATCTCTAAAGAAATTTCGTCATATCGATATATACACAAGGAAATATTTTGCTCTCTTGGTTTCAATTAAGCCCGATGGAATGGGATGCGATTCACCTAAGCATGAGTGTCGCATTGAGTTCTATGCTTTGGAGTTTGCCCTTCGCAATTTTTATCGCTTGGTTGCTGGCTCGTAAGGAATTCTACGGTAAGTCGCTAATCACAGGGATTATTCATCTGCCTTTGGTATTGCCGCCAGTGGTTATTGGTTATTTATTATTAGTCGCCATGGGACGTAATGGCTTTATTGGCAAGTATTTATATCAATGGTTTGGCTTATCCTTCGGCTTTAGCTGGAAGGGGGCGGTATTAGCTTCAGCGGTGGTAGCATTTCCATTGGTCGTGCGGGCGGTACGTCTTTCCTTGGAAAGCATTGATTTTAAGTTAGAGCAAGCCGCACAAACGCTTGGTGCTTCGCCTTGGCGAGTTTTTTTTACAATCACGTTGCCTCTTTCTTTACCTGGCGTATTGGCAGGTTTAGTATTAGGTTTTGCACGCTCTTTAGGAGAGTTTGGTGCGACTATTACTTTCGTTTCCAATATTGCGGGGGAAACTCAAACCATTCCTTTAGCGATGTATTCATTTATCCAAACACCAGGCGCAGAAACACAAACTGCACGCCTTTGCTTGTTTGCGGTGATCCTTTCATTAATTTCTTTATTGCTTTCCGAAGCATTGAGCAAACGGATGCAGAAAAAATTGGGGCAGGGCGATGCTACACATTAATGTACAACAACAATTAGGTCGCCTGACCTTACGTGCGGATCTGCAACTGCCAACTCAAGGTGTGACGGCTATTTTTGGTTTGTCAGGTTCGGGTAAAACCTCATTGATTAATTTGGTGAGTGGTTTAACTCATCCTGATCAGGGATTTATTCGTTTAAATGACCGCACTTTGGTGGATGTAGAGAACGGTGAGAATCTCCCTGTGCATCAGCGCAAAATCGGCTATGTATTCCAAGATGCGCGTTTATTTCCGCATTACAATGTCAAAGGCAATTTACGTTATGGCATGAAGCATGTCAGCCGTGAAGACTTTGACTATATCGTTCAGCTACTTGGTATTGAACCGTTACTCAAACGCTATCCTCTGACTTTATCGGGGGGCGAAAAACAACGTGTGGCGATTGGACGAGCCTTATTAACAGATCCTGATATTTTGTTAATGGACGAACCGCTTTCAGCTTTAGATGTGCCTCGCAAACGTGAGCTTATGCAATATCTGGAAAGTCTATCCAAAGAAATTAATGTGCCGATTTTATATGTGACGCACAGTTTGGACGAATTATTACGTTTGGCCGATCGTGTTGTACTGATGGAAAACGGCAAAGTGAAAGCCTATGACTCCTTAGAAAATGTGTGGAACAGTCCGTTATTTGCCCCTTGGAAAGGCGAATCGGAACAGAGTAGTGTGTTGGCGTTGCCCGTATATTTACATAATCCAACCTATAAAATGACCGCACTTTCTTTGGGCGAACAACAGCTTTGGATTAATGAAGTGCATCATCAAGCGAATGAAAAAGTACGCGTCTGTATTTATAGTTCTGATGTATCACTCACTCTCAGCAAGCCTGAGCAAACTAGCATTCGTAATATCTTACGTGGGCAAATTGTCCAAATCATTCCGCAAGAGAATCACATTGACATTGCGGTATTAGTGGAAGGACATAAAGTTTGGGCAAGTATCAGTAAATGGGCGTTTAATGAATTGCATTTTGCTCAAGGCATGGATGTTTATGTACAAATAAAAGCGATTTCTGTCGTGTAAAGTCATTACTTATAAAATAAAAGTGCGGTCAATTTCAAAACAGTTTTAAAATTGACCGCACTTTCTGTTTAGGATTACTTACCTAAGTTATCAAAGAATTTCTTCACACCGTCTAAAAAGCTTGAAGATTTCGGGTTATGAGATTTTTGCCCTTTCAAACTTTCTTCCAGTTTTTCTAATAATTCTTTTTGTTCTTTATTTAAGTTGACTGGTGTTTCAATCACTACTCGACAAATGAGATCTCCCGCGTAGCCGCTACGTGTAGAGGTCACCCCTTTACCACGCATACGGAAGAGTTTGCCAGTTTGGGTTTCCGCAGGAATTTTGAGTTTCACTTTACCGTCTAAGGTTGGGACTTCAATTTCCCCCCCTAACGCTGCCATTGAGAAACTGATTGGCACTTCGCAGTAGAGGTTGTTTCCATCACGTTCAAAGATATGATGTTCTTTAACGTGAATGACTACATATAAATCACCTGCTGGTGCACCATTTTCACCCGCTGCACCTTCACCGCTTAAACGTAATTGGTTGCCGGTATCCACGCCTGCTGGGATTTTAACGGAAAGGTTTTTCTTTTTGTGAACACGACCTTCGCCATGGCAGCTTTTACATGGTTTTTCAATTTTCTTACCAGAACCATGACAAGTAGGACAAACCGCTTCAGTTACGAAGAAACCTTGTTGGCGACGAATACGACCTGAACCATGACAGCTTGGGCATGTCTCAACTTTTGATCCTTTCTCTGCGCCAGTACCATCGCAGCTATCACAGTGAGCAAGGGTATTAATCTGGATATCTTTGGTTGTACCTTTTACGGCTTCTTCTAATGTAATTTGGATGTCATAACGTAAATCTTCACCACGCACTACGCGCTGACGACCACGTCCGCCACCGCCGAAGATATCGCCGAACATATCACCAAAAATATCACCGAAATCAGCGCCGCTGAATCCGCCACCGAAGCCACCGCCTCCCATGCCACCTTGTTCGAAGGCTGCGTGACCGTATTGATCGTAAGCCGCACGTTTTTCTTTATCACCTAAAATTTCATAGGCTTCTTGGATTTCTTTAAATTTTTCTTCTTTGGCTTTATCACCTTTGGTTCTATCAGGGTGATATTGCATGGCGAGTTTTTTGTAAGCACGTTTAATTGCTTTTTCATCTGCGCCACGTTCAACACCAAGAACGTCGTAATAATCTTTCTTTGCCATAATGTTTTCGTTTTCCGTTTAAAAATATAAATTTAAAAAATTTTATTTTGTTATTGTGTGGTACTGCATTAACAACATACCTAACAGTAAAAATAATGCCGAAGGCAGAAATATCAAGGGTAAATTCGTTAATTTATGACTTATTTTGCTGCTGCGAATGCTTGCTCTAAGTCAGCTAAAATATCTTGGATATTTTCAATACCGCAAGAAAGACGAATAAGTCCTGCAGAAATACCGGCTTTTTCTAACTCAGCTTCACTTAATTGGCGATGCGTTGAAGTCGCTGGATGTAACGCACAAGTACGAATATCGGCTACGTGTACTTCACGTGAGGTCATTTGTAACGCGTTTAACCATTTTGCCGCGGTTTCTTTGCCACCTTTAATCTCAAAGGAAATGACACCACACAAGCCATTAGGTAAATATTTTTGTTTGAGTGCATAGTCTGGTGAGTTCGATAAGCCAGGGTAATTCACTTTAGCGACTTGTGGATGTTTTTCTAAAAACTCGGCTACGGCCTGTGCATTTTCATAATGACGTTGCATACGAAGTGCAAGGGTTTCCATACCGACATTCAATAAGAAGCTATTTTGTGGGGCAGGCGCCGCACCTAAATCACGCATTAATTGAACACGCGCTTTGACAATATAAGCTGCAGGACCAAAGGCTTCTGTATAAACTAAACCATGATAAGTTTGGTCTGGCGTGCTTAATTGCGGATATTTGCCGTTATTCCAATTAAAGTTACCGCCATCAGTAATGGATCCACCTAAGGCAATAGCATGACCATCTAAATATTTAGATGTGCTATGAATGACCACGTTTGCACCAAATTCGATTGGGCGACAAAAATAGGGGGTGGCAAAAGTGTTATCAATTAATAATGGCGCCTCTGCAGCTTTCGCTAAGGCAGCAAATTTTTCAATATCTAATACTCGTAAAGCAGGGTTAGCAATAGTTTCAGCAAAAACAGCTTTTGTATTTGGACGAATCGCTTTTTTGAGATCTTCAAGCGGTAAGTCTTGATCCACAAAACTCACTTCAATGCCCATTTTTTTGAATGTATGGGCAAATAAATTGTAAGTACCGCCATACACATAAGAAGAGGAAATAAAATGATCGCCGGCTTCTAAAATATTCAACATCGCATAAAAAACCGCAGATTGACCAGACGCAGTACACATTGTTGCAACGCCACCTTCAAGTGCCGTAATTTTTTCTTCCGCAGCATTTGTCGTTGGGTTTGCTAGGCGAGTATAGAAATAACCTGCTGCTTGTAAATCAAATAATTTGCCAATTTCTTCTGCAGAATCGTAGGTATAAGTCGTGCTTTGCACGATAGGTTGAACACGTGGCTCACCGTTTTTAGGGCTATAGCCCGCATGGAGGCATTTCGTTTCGAATTTCATTGTTTTTTCCTTTAGTTGTGTTTATTTGGAGGTAAAGTACGGTCGTTTTCGATAACGTTTTTTACACTTTGGATTTGTAATGTGGAAATGCTCAACATTAACGCTACCAAATGATCCGGTAGAGTATTCACGTGATTTAGCCTACTAATGTATTTTTTCTGACTTCATTTTTTCAAATAAAGTCAGGAAAAATGGCATTTAATGAATATGCCAAAAGGGCGTATTGCTACGCCCTTCGATTTGGGTTCAAGTGAAATTATTTGTTATCTTTCACTTCTTCAAACTCTGCATCAACAACATCATCATTTGGTTTGCTGTTGCTTTGAGCTTGTTGTGCATCACCTTGTGCTTGAGCCGCTTGAGCAAGTTTTTGAGCCACTTCAGCAAGTGCTTGAAGTTTAGCTTCGATTGCTGCTTTATCTTCGCCTTTCGCTGCAGTTTCTAAATCGCTTAATGCGCTTTCAATTGCTGCACGATCTTCAGCTGGAACTTTATCACCCGCTTCTTCTAATTGTTTACGTGTGCTGTGTACAAGGTGATCTGCTTGGTTGCGAGCTTGTACTAATTCTTCAAATTTACGGTCTGCTTCAGCGTTTGCTTCTGCATCACGAACCATTTTTTGAATTTCTTCATCACTTAAACCTGAAGAGGCTTTGATGGTGATTTGTTGTTCTTTGCCAGTACCTTTATCTTTCGCTGAAACGTGGATAATACCGTCAGCGTCGATGTCGAAGGTTACTTCAATTTGTGGCATACCGCGTGGAGCAGGGTTGATGCCTTCAAGGTTGAATTGACCTAAAGATTTATTCGCTGATGCTTGTTTACGTTCACCTTGTAATACGTGAATGGTTACTGCACTTTGGTTATCTTCTGCAGTTGAGAACACTTGTGATTTTTTAGTTGGAATCGTCGTGTTTTTCTCAATTAAGGTAGTCATCACACCACCCATGGTTTCGATACCCAATGATAATGGGGTAACGTCTAATAACAATACGTCTTTTACATCACCGGCTAACACACCGCCTTGTACTGCCGCACCCACTGCAACGGCTTCGTCTGGGTTCACGTCTTTACGAGGTGCTTTGCCGAAGAACTCTTCTACTTTTTGTTGTACTAATGGCATACGGGTTTGACCGCCCACTAGGATAACATCATCAATTTGTGATGCACTTAAGCCAGCATCGTTTAATGCCACTTTTACAGGTTCAAGTGATTTCGCCACTAAATCTTCTACTAAAGATTCTAATTTAGCGCGAGTTAATTTGATGTTTAAGTGTTTAGGACCAGTTGCATCTGCAGTGATGTAAGGTAAGTTCACATCAGTTTGTTGTGCAGAAGAAAGTTCAATTTTCGCTTTTTCGCCCGCTTCTTTTAAACGTTGCATTGCAAGTGGGTCATTACGTAAATCAACACCTTGTTCTTTTTTGAACTCATCCACTAAGTAGTTGATTACACGGTTATCGAAGTCTTCACCACCTAAGTGAGTATCCCCGTTGGTTGCTAATACTTCAAAGGTTTTTTCGCCGCCTACTTCATCAATTTCGATGATAGATAAGTCGAATGTACCACCACCTAAGTCATATACTGCGATAGTCTTGTTGCCTTGGCCTTTATCTAAACCGTAAGCTAATGCTGCTGCGGTTGGTTCGTTGATGATACGTTTAACTTCTAAACCAGCGATACGACCCGCATCTTTTGTCGCTTGACGTTGAGCATCGTTAAAGTATGCTGGAACTGTAATTACTGCTTCAGTTACTGGCTCACCCAAGAAATCTTCTGCAGTTTTCTTCATTTTTTTCAACACTTCTGCAGAGATTTGTGGCGGTGCAAGTTTGTCACCTTTTACATTTACCCATGCATCACCGTTGTCTGCTTTGGTGATTTCAAATGGCATAATATCGATGTCACGTTTTACTTCAGCATCTTCAAAACGACGACCGATTAAACGTTTAATTGCGAACAATGTATTTTTCGGGTTGGTCACAGCCTGACGTTTTGCGGGTTGGCCCACTAAAATTTCGTTATCATTTGTATAAGCAATAATTGACGGGGTAGTGCGATCACCTTCTGCGTTTTCGATTACGCGTGGTTTATCACCATCCATTACTGCCACACAAGAGTTTGTTGTACCTAAGTCAATACCAATAATTTTTCCCATTTTGTTACTCCTAAGTAAATTTTAAATTCGTTGTAAATCATTACGATGAATAAGATGTGGATACTTTTCTGCATTTCAAGAGGCAAGATTTAAATTTTTTCTTCCTTTTAAAGTGCGGTCATTTCCGTTCTTGTTTCACAAAATAAGTCCATAGATGAGAAGTTCAAGGGGGGATATAAAATTATTTTTTAAAAATAAGAAAAAAATTGTAATTTGTGATAAATTGCCAACAATTTTAATCATCTATTAGTTAGCAAAGGAATCAAAATGAAAAAATCAACCGTAGCATTAAGTATCATCGTTGCCCTTGGTGTTGTCGGCGTCGGTGGTGCGTGGTTTACTGGCGAAAAAGCACAAACTGAATATTTACGTCAAATTGAGTTAGCAAACCAAAAATTCCAAAGTTTAGGTTTGTCAGATTCAGTGAATCTTGTTTATAAAAATAAGCAATTTGATCGCAGTTTCTTTACTTCTCAAGTGGAAGATGAAGTAGTTATTTCTTTACTTAAAGAAGGGAAAGTATTTACTATTCCATTTTCAACTAAGCTTTATCATGGTCCATTTCCGCTTAATCAGCTAGAAAAATTCAACTTTGTGCCAACCATGTTTTCAGCACAAGGTGTGATTGGTAAAAATGAAACAACTCAACCTTTATTTGATTTGATTAAATCAGATAAGCTTGTTCAATATCAAGCTTCGACTAGCTATAGCTTAGCAACAAAAGGTAAAGTTGAATTAGCTGCAGGGGAGGTGACAGATCCTCACTCACCACAAAATAAGATAGCATGGTCAAATATCAACATCGGTTTTGATGTAGATAAAGATCGTGCAGGTAAATATGACATGACCTTAGATGAAGTGACTGCTGATTTAGGACCTAATAGTGCAGATGGGGAAGAGAGCCAGGATGCCGCTGCCGTTAAATCGGTAAAAATGAAGATGAAGGGCTCGAAATTTGATGGGGCATTTAATCCAACAAAATGGGCCTATATTTATACCGGTAAAGGTTCTTCTTCAACTGAAAGTTTTGAAATGGCCAGTACTGATTATGCAGGAAAAACAACGTCTATTATTGAAAAAGGTTTAAAAGCAACATCAGATATTTCACTTAATGGTGATTTTGTGAACTTTAAAAGTGAAAATACATTAGACTCAGTTATTATTGATGGAAAAGATTTGGGAAAATTAACTTATAATGGTGAATTAAACCATATTGAAGCGAACGCAGCAAATGCTTTGATTGAAGCACTTTTCACCGTCTTTAAGTCAGTAAGTGGTGATAAAAATGTGAATGATGAAGTGGTATCTGAAATTTTAAGTTCATGGGTTAAAAATCATGGTATGGCTATTTTTAATAATCAGCCTCAAATTAAATTGAATCCGGTTTCTATTTCAGATAATCAAGGTAAAGTGTCATTGGATTTAAATGTAGCATTAGCGAAAGATCCGAAATTTGATTTAATGGCAGGTAGTTTATATAAACAATTTACTGATTTCGCGGTAAATATTCATGTAGATAAAGCAACTGCAGAAAAACTTATGACACAATTAGATCCAGAAGCAGATAAAGCTTTGGTTAAAACACAAATTGAAGAGCAAGCTAAGCAAGCGGCAGCACAAAATATTGTGGTAAATAATGATAAAAATGTGACGCTTACCTTAGTGCTTGAAAAAGGCGAACTCAAACTTAATGGTCAAGTGATTCCTGAAGAGCAGGTGCAAGGCGTATTATTTATGTTAATAATGGGCGCAGCAATGCAGGCTAAGTAATAACGGCTAAACAATCAAAAGGAGATAAAGTAATTTATCTCCTTTTTTATTAGGTTGAGCTTATTTAACTTTTAATCCAAGCGAGCTTTTAAATACCCGTCATAATCAGGGATACCAATATTGATTTCTTGATCAAATAAGCTTGATGTTAATAGAAAATCGGCAGTGCTTTGATTGATTGCCACTGGAATATTCCAAACAGTTGCAATACGCATTAAGGCTTTTACATCGGGATCATGTGGAGCCGCATTCATCGGATCCCAAAAGAAAATCAGCATATCAATTTTTTTCTCAGCGATCAGGCCACCAAGTTGTTGATCTCCTCCCATCGGGCCACTTAATAGCGAAGTTATTTTCAGTCCTGTTTCTTTCGATAAAAGATGACCTGTCGTGCCCGTTGCATAGAGCTGATGATGGGCGAGTGCGGATTTATGTTTTTGAACCCAAGTAAGTAAATTTTGCTTACAACTATCATGAGCTACTAAGGCTATATGCTTATAGGAAAAGATTCGGCGAGTAGTGGTGTTCATTATTTTTCCTTGGACTAAATGAAAAATCTTTATTGACGCTTTAAATTAATCTTAGTCAGCGTTATCATGTTAATAGGCAATAAGTATCAGAATTGTACTAAAATAATTGTACGATTGACAATCTGCACAAAAATAATACTGGTAAATGCACCAGTATAATGAAAATTTACTATCTTTATTATAAAAAATCTTCTAAAATTTATAACATTTGTTAAATGTTTGTAACATGGATGCAAGCTTAATTTTCATTTTCGCGTTTGGTTATGAACCAAATTTTATTTTCACTCAGTAAAAATAAGGAAAGACTATGTCAGATACCTTAGTAAACGATATTGACCCAATTGAAACGCAGGATTGGTTGTCAGCGGTTGATTCATTGATTCGTGCAGAAGGCGTAGAGCGTGCGCATTACATTATGAATCAAGTAATTGAACAGGCTCGTAACGGTGGTGTGAATATTGCTAAAGGTGGATTTACTACCCCTTATGTCAATACAATCCCCGCTTCTGAACAACCTGTATATCCAGGTGATAAAGCGATTGAGCGTCGTATTCGTAGTGCTGTTCGTTGGAATGCTATCATGGCGGTATTGCGTGGACAGAAAAAAGATCTTGAATTAGGTGGCCACATTTCAACTTACCAATCTGCAGCAAGCATGTATGAAGTTTGTTTTAACCACTTCTTTAAAGCGGCGACAGATAAGAATGGCGGCGATTTAGTCTTCTTCCAAGGTCATGCTGCACCAGGTATGTATGCTCGAGCATTTGTTGAAGGTCGCATTACTGAAGATCAAATGAATAATTTCCGTCAGGAATGTGAGCCAGGTAAAGGCCTTTCTTCTTATCCTCACCCGAAATTAATGCCAGAATTTTGGCAATTCTCGACTGTATCTATGGGGTTAGGCCCAGTGAATGCAATTCATTCCGCTCGTTTCTTAAAATACTTAGATAATCGCGGTCTAAAAGACACCAAAGATCAAAAAGTTTATGCATTCCTTGGTGATGGTGAGATGGATGAAATCGAATCGAAAGGTGATTTAACATTCGCCACACGTGAAGGTTTAGATAACTTAATCTTTGTAGTGAGTTGTAATTTACAACGTTTAGATGGTCCTGTAACAGGTAACGGCAAAATCGTTCAAGAATTAGAAGGGTTATTTGCTGGTGCAGGTTGGGAAGTGATCAAGGTAATGTGGGGTTCAGACTGGGATAAATTATTTGCAAAAGATACTTCTGGTAAATTGACCCAGTTGATGATGGAAGTCCTTGACGGCGATTACTTAACCTTTAAATCTAAAGACGGTGCGTATATTCGTGAGCATTTCTTCGGTCGTTATCCAGAAACTGCGGCTTTAGTCGCTGATATGACAGATGATGAAATCTGGGCGTTAAGACGCGGTGGTCACGATTCAGAAAAACTTTATGCGGCATTCCACAAAGCGCAAACTGCAGGGAAGCCTGTTGTGATCTTAGCGCACATGGTTAAAGGTTATAAAATTCCTGAAGCAGAAAGTAAAAATACTGCACACCAATCTAAAAAAATGTCTCTCGAAAGCTTAAAATCTTTCCGTGATTATTTCCAATTAGATATTAAAGATGAAGATATTCCTAACTATCCGTACATCACCTTCCCAGAAGGTTCGGAAGAGTACAATTATCTTCATGGCAAACGTAAAGCGTTAAATGGTTATTTACCAAAACGTTTACCAAAATTTACGACTGAATTTAAAGTGCCAGCATTGGAAGAATTTGCACCATTATTGGAAGAGCAAGCTCGTCCAATTTCAACTACAATGGCATTTGTACGTTTCTTAAATACCTTATTGAAAGATAAAAATATTGGTAAACAAATTGTGCCAATTATTGCTGATGAAGCGCGTACTTTCGGTATGGAAGGTTTATTCCGTCAAATCGGAATTTACAACCCGCATGGTCAAAACTATGTGCCTTCCGACCGTGAGTTAGTCGCTTACTACCGTGAAGCGAAAGATGGTCAAGTATTACAAGAAGGTATCAATGAATTAGGTGCAGCATCATCTTGGTTAGCTGCAGCGAACTCATACTCTGTAAATAACCTTCCGATGATTCCATTCTTTATTTATTACTCAATGTTTGGTTTCCAACGTGTGGGTGACTTAATGTGGGCAGCAGGTGACCAATTAGCTCGCGGTTTCATGATTGGTGGTACTTCTGGCCGTACAACATTAAATGGTGAAGGTTTACAACACGAAGATGGTCATAGCCATATTCAATCTCTGGTTATTCCTAACTGTGTGTCTTATGACCCTGCTTACGTTTATGAAGTGGCAGTTATTCTACAAGACGGTATCAACCGTATGTACGGTGAAAAACAAGAAAATGTGTTCTATTACATCACCACATTAAACGAAACTTACGAACAACCAGCAATGCCAAAAGGCGCAGAAGAAGGTATTCGTAAAGGTCTTTATAAATTTGAAACCGTTGAAGCGAAAGGCAACAAAGGTCATGTTCAATTATTAGGTTCTGGAGCAATTTTCCGTCACGTTCGTGAGGCTGCTCAAATCCTTGCAAATGAATATGGCGTAAGCTCTGACGTGTATAGCGCACCTTCATTCACAGAGGTGGCGCGTGAAGGTGCAGATGCCGTACGTTGGAATATGCTACACCCAACTGAAAAACCACGTGTGCCTTACATTGCACAAGTAATGAATGATGCACCAGCAGTTGCGGCTACAGACTACATGAAGTTGTTCGCAGAACAAGTTCGTGCATTCATTCCTGCACAAAGCTATCACGTATTAGGTACTGACGGTTTCGGTCGTTCAGATAGCCGTGAAAACTTACGTGAACACTTCGAAGTGGATGCACGCTATGTGGTGGTCGCTGCATTACATGAGCTTGCAAAACAAGGTAAATTTGATGCGAAAGTGGTGGCTGATGCAATTACAAAATTTGGTTTAAAAACTGAAATTTTAAATCCGCTTTACGCTTAATAAAAACATCCTGTGTGTAAGAGCACACAGGAGCATCTACAAATAAAGTGCGGTTGATTTTAACTGCGTTTTTTAAAGGTAAGATAACATGTCAAAACAAATTCAAATTCCTGATATCGGTAGTGATGAAGTTACCGTAACAGAAGTGATGGTGAAAGTAGGTGATACCATTACCGCTGATCAAAGTATTATTAATGTTGAAGGTGATAAAGCTTCAATGGAAGTACCAGCACCAGAAGCTGGTGTGGTAAAAGAAGTATTAGTAAAAGTGGGTGATAAAGTTACAACTGGCACACCAATGCTTGTTTTAGAGTCAGCTGATGCGGCAGCACCTGCTGCAGCAGCACCTGCGCCGGCAGCCGCACCAGCAGCTGCAAGTGTAGTTGAAGTCAATGTACCCGATATCGGTTCAGACGAAGTAAACGTGACTGATATTATGGTGAAAGTAGGCGATACCGTTGAAGTTGACCAATCAATCATCAATGTTGAAGGTGATAAGGCGTCAATGGAAGTGCCTGCTCCTGTTGCTGGCGTCGTAAAAGAAATTTTAATCAATGTGGGCGATAAAGTTGTTACTGGCAAATTAATCATGAAATTTGAAGTGGCGGGTGCAGCACCAGCCGCAGCGCCAGCTCAACAAGCTTCGGCACCTGCAGTAGCACCAACAGCTTCAGCAATCAAAGAAGTGAATGTGCCAGATATCGGTGGCGATGAAGTTAACGTAACTGAAATCATGGTTGCCGTTGGTGACAGCGTTTCTGAAGAGCAATCTTTAATCACTGTTGAAGGCGATAAAGCCTCAATGGAAGTGCCAGCGCCGTTTGCGGGTGTGGTAAAAGAAATTTTAGTGAAATCAGGTGATAAAGTTTCAACTGGTTCATTAATTATGAAATTTGAAGTGGCAGGTGCCGCACCCGCTCCTGCAGCAGTTCCTGCAGCGGCAGCTCCAGCGCCTCAAGCAGCACCGGCAGCAGCGCCGGCAGCACAATCAGGTAATGTATCTGGTTTAAGCCAAGAACAAGTTGTAGCAAGCGCAGGTTATGCACACGCAACACCGGTGATTCGTCGCTTAGCGCGTGAATACGGTATTAACCTTGATCGCGTAAAAGGTACGGGCCGTAAAGGTCGTGTCGTGAAAGAAGATATTCAAGCTTACGTGAAAACCGCTGTTAAAGCGTTTGAAACAGGCACTGTATCTTCTGCAGCAGCGGGTAATGGTGTGGCAAACGGCGCAGGCTTAGGTTTATTACCGTGGCCGAAAGTTGACTTCAGCAAATTTGGTGAGGTAGAAGAAGTTGAATTAAGCCGTATCAACAAAATCTCTGGTGCGAACTTACATCGTAACTGGGTAATGATTCCACATGTTACTCACTTCGATCGTACAGATATCACCGATTTAGAAGCATTCCGTAAAGAACAGAACAAGATTGTTGAAAAACAAAAATTGGATGTGAAAATTACACCTGTTGTGTTCATTATGAAAGCGGTAGCGAAAGCATTAGAAGCATTCCCACGTTTCAATAGCTCTATTTCTGAAGACGGTCAAAAATTAACACTTAAAAAATACATCAACATTGGTGTAGCAGTAGATACACCAAACGGTCTTGTGGTACCTGTATTTAAAAACGTGAACAAAAAAGGCATTATCGAACTCTCTCGTGAATTAATGGAAATCTCCAAAAAAGCACGTGACGGTAAACTTTCAGGTTCTGATATGCAAGGTGGTTGTTTCACCATTTCAAGCTTAGGTGGTATTGGTACAACTCACTTTACACCAATCGTAAATGCACCTGAAGTAGCTATTTTAGGTGTATCTAAATCAGAAATGCAACCGGTATGGAATGGTAAAGAATTTGAGCCACGCTTAATGCTTCCATTATCATTATCTTTTGACCACCGTGTGATTGATGGTGCTGATGGTGCTCGTTTCTTAAGCTATATCAATGGCGTATTAGCTGACTTACGTCGCTTAGTGATGTAATTAACGCGGTAAGATGTGAGTGATTAGGCTCACATCTTACAGAAAGGATCGCAAGTGCGGTCAAAAATTTGAACGTTTTTACGAGGTAAAAATGAGTAAAGAAATTAAAACCCAAGTTGTGGTACTTGGTGCTGGTCCAGCAGGTTATTCAGCGGCATTCCGTTGTGCGGACTTAGGTTTAGAAACAGTACTTGTTGAACGTTATTCAACATTAGGTGGGGTATGTTTAAACGTAGGTTGTATCCCTTCTAAAGCATTACTTCACGTAGCGAAAGTAATTGAAGAAGCAAAACACGCAACTAAAAATGGTGTTTACTTTGGTGAACCAACCATCAATTTAGATGAAGTTCGTGCAGGTAAAGAAGCAGTAGTTGCTAAATTAACTGGTGGCTTAGCGGGTATGGCAAAAGCACGTAAAGTGACTGTAGTTGAAGGCTTAGCAGCATTTACTGACCCAAATACATTAGTTGCACGTGATCGTGATGGTAACCCAACTACTGTTAAATTTGATAATGCAATTATCGCAGCGGGTTCTCGTCCAATTCAATTACCATTTATCCCACATGAAGATCCACGTATTTGGGATTCAACAGATGCACTTAAATTAAAAGAAGTACCGAAAAAACTTCTTATCATGGGTGGTGGTATCATCGGTTTAGAGATGGGTACAGTGTATCACTCTTTAGGTTCAGAGATTGAAGTGGTTGAAATGTTCGACCAAGTTATCCCGGCAGCAGATAAAGATGTGGTAGCAATCTACACCAAGCAAATCGAGAAAAAATTCAAGTTAATGCTTGAAACGAAAGTAACTGCAGTTGAAGCAAAAGATGACGGTATCTATGTTTCAATGGAAGGTAAAGCATGTAACGATACTAAACGTTATGATGCTGTACTTGTTGCTATCGGTCGTACGCCAAATGGTAAATTGATTGATGCAGGTAAAGCAGGTGTTGAAGTTGATGAGCGTGGTTTCATTCATGTTGACAAACAAATGCGCACCAACGTACCACACATCTTCGCAATCGGTGATATCGTAGGACAACCAATGTTAGCACATAAAGGTGTTCACGAAGGTCACGTTGCAGCAGAAGTGATCGCAGGGAAAAAACACTACTTCGATCCAAAAGTCATTCCTTCTATTGCTTATACTGAACCAGAAGTGGCTTGGGTAGGTAAAACTGAGAAAGAATGTAAACAAGAAGGTTTAAACTACGAAGTGGCTAAATTCCCTTGGGCTGCTTCAGGTCGTGCGATTGCTTCGGAATGTGCTGAAGGTATGACTAAATTAATCTTCGATAAGGATACTCACCGTGTACTTGGTGGTGCAATCGTTGGATCTAATGGTGGTGAATTATTAGGTGAAATCGGTCTTGCGATCGAAATGGGTTGTGATGCAGAAGATATCGCATTAACCATTCATGCTCACCCAACACTTCACGAATCTGTTGGTCTTGCGGCTGAAGTGTTTGAAGGTTCAATTACTGACCTTCCAAACGCAAAAGCGAAGAAAAAATAATTGATTGAAATCTTCTATAAAGGCTACTCAAATGAGTAGCCTTGATTTTTTGAGAGATAACTCACAAAATTGCATAAAAATTCAATAAAAACTGGCAGTTAAAAGGACTTTTTGATAAAATCCGATAAGTTTTATTTTTATATTTTTTTATTATTAAAAGCTATGTTAAAGAAGATTTTGATTATTGTAGGATTGGCTGTATTAACAACAGCCTGTTCTAACAGCCCTAGGCATGCCCATAATGGTGTAATTACAGAGAGCGATGATGTGGAGCTTACGGGGTTAATTTCTGGTTTAGATGGAAAGAAAGATGGCCTTCACCCTAAATTAAGAACAAACCGTCCTAAACCTGGTTTAATTGGTGATAAAGCACTTGCTCAAGTTTATAACGAATGGGGTGGTACACGTTATAGAATGGGGGGAAGCACAAAACACGGTATTGACTGTTCTGCATTTATGCAAACCGCTTTCCTTGATGCTTATGGTGTGGAACTTCCTCGCACAACTTCAGAACAACGCTATTTAGGTCGTCAAATCCAAAAGCATGAATTACGTAAAGGCGATTTAGTATTCTTCCGTCGAAATAACCATGTAGGCGTTTATATTGGTAACAACCAATTTATGCATGCAAGTTCAAGCCAAGGTGTGACGATCAGTTCATTAGATGAAAGTTATTGGGCAAGAAATTATACACAATCACGTCGAGTAATGTAGCGGTAATGTTTCTTTGAATAAAAATTACGGTTAATTTTAACCGTAATTTTTTTATTATGGTTATCGAATTATTAGCTTAATCCACAAATTTCATCAAATCTCTCCTTTGTCTCAATTGATGGATAGTATTCGTTATAGTGCCAACTAGAGGAAGGCTTGCCCACTCTGTTGTCTTGATATTTTCTATCTTAGAATCCAATGCTATAAAGACAAATTCATTGCCACTTAGGCCTGCAAATTCATAAATATGGAATTCATCTTGTTTTTCTAATACAACAAGATCACCGATAAAAAGAGCGTTATTTTTTTCAACTACTAATATATCGCCCATTTCAATTCCCCAGGCTAGGATATTCGGATTTGTTACCCGAATAAAACAAGTTTGTTGAGGACGTTTGATACAATAAAGGTTGAGATCTAATTTTTTATTAAATGTTGATTTGCTTTCAACATCGTTGAAAAATGGCATTGGATGATAAGAAAACGTCATGTCATTTTGTGCAACTGTATTTGCGTAATTCATCATCTTGTGTTCCTTTTAGCTAGTGTGTTTTAATCATTGGTTATTTATACAGTTATAATATACTGTAATTAAACACAGTGTGTCAATGTGGGCAAAAAATTTTTTATAGGCGAAAATTTTAGAAAAATTCATTTCGAGTTTAAAAAGCTCAATTTTTTAACAAAATAATAAAGAAAAAATTTTCTTTTAAACAAAATTTAAGCTATCTTTACTCTGTTTCGGTGGATCGTAACGATCTGAAGTTCAACTTAATCTTTATTTAAAACTATTATGAATACATCGCGTTTATTTCATTTTTTGTTCCAAGGTAATTTAGTAAAACGAATTGCCATTGGTTTGGTACTCGGGATTCTTGTTGCGTTGGTTAATGAAAATGTAAAAAATTCAGCTGGTATCGATCTTGCATCTAGCTTTGGTGTGTTAGGTCAAATTTTTGTGAAAGCATTACGTGCAGTTGCGCCAATTTTGATTTTCTTCCTTGTTATGGCTGCATTGGCTAACAAGAAAGTTGGCTCTAAAAGCAATATGAAAGAAATTGTTGTGCTTTATCTTATGGGCACCTTTTTGGCAGCCGTTGCTGCAGTAATTGCAAGTATGGTATTCCCATCAGATGTAGCGCTTGCGGTAAAAGAAGATGCGAGCTCTGCGCCTCAATCAGTTGGTCAAGTGATGCTTGCTTTAGTATTGAACGTGGTTGATAACCCATTAAATGCAATTTTCAAAGCAAACTTTATCGGTGTATTGGCATGGTCTATCGGTTTAGGTTTAGCGCTTCGTCATGCTTCTGATGCAACTAAACAAGTCGTAGCTGATTTTGCAGAGGGCATTTCTAAAATTGTTCACGTGATTATTTCATTTGCACCTTTCGGTGTATTCGGTTTAGTGGCTGAAACATTATCTGACAAAGGCTTATCTGCGTTAGGTGGATATGTTCACTTATTATTCGTCTTAATCGGTACAATGCTATTTACTGCCTTTGTGCTTAACCCCATTCTCGTTTATTGGAAAATTCGTCGTAATCCATATCCATTAGTGTGGACTTGCGCACGCGAAAGTGGTGTTACTGCATTCTTTACGCGTAGTTCTGCTGCAAACATTCCAGTAAACATTGAATTAGCAAAACGGTTGAATCTTGATGAAGAAACCTACTCTGTGGCCATTCCATTAGGTGCGAATATTAATATGGCAGGTGCCGCGATTACGATCACTGTATTAACTTTAGCAGCAGTGAATACATTAGGTATAGAAGTGTCTTTTGTTAGTGCAGTGTTATTGAGTCTTGTCGCAGCGCTTTGTGCTTGTGGTGCATCAGGCGTAGCAGGCGGTTCATTATTATTAATTCCATTAGCTTGTAGCTTATTCGGTATCAATGATGACATCGCAGCGCAAATGATCGGTGTAGGTTTTGTGATTGGTATCTTACAAGACTCAACAGAAACTGCGCTAAACTCTTCAACTGACGTATTATTTACAGCAGCAGTATGTATCGAAGAAGAGCGTAAAAACGGTTAGTTAAATTAATCTGACAAGGCGGGCAAATTGCTCGCCTTTTGTTTTTAAAGGAAAGAGAATGACACTTTTAATTCAGCAAGCAAAATTTGAACTTTATCAAAAACAGACCTTAAACTTACCGCACTTTGCGATTGAGCCACAACAATATTGGGTTGTGGTGGGGAGCAATGGGAGTGGAAAATCAGCGTTTGCTTTAGCTTTGCAAAATGAATTGGCTTTGCAGGAAGGGGTGTATCATAATTCTTTTAAACGTGTTCACTCCTTTTCTTTTGAAAAACAGCGAGAAATTCTTGAAGCGACATTGAAGAATTTAAATAATGATGATACCGCTCCTGATTTTTTTGGTCAAACGGCAAGAGAAACCATTTTAAATGGTAGTACGGCGCGCATTTTTTGTGAACAAATTGCAGAAAAATTAGGGATTACTTATCTCTTAGATCGTTTCTTTATCAAACTTTCCACCGGAGAAACGCGTAAAGTCTTATTGGCTCAAACATTATTACAAAAGCCTGATTTATTAATTTTAGATGAGCCTTTTGAAGGGCTAGATCAGCAATCAGCACAAGATTGGATGGTGATGTTGAGCGAGCTGAAAAAAGAATGTGCGATTGTTCTAATCGTTAATCGTCTGGCCGATATTCCTGCTGAAACAACTCATTTAGCCATCTTGGAAAATTTAGAATTAGTATTAGAAGGTGAACGCCAATCCATTGAGCAACAAAGTATTTATCAACAATTAGTGTATGCGGAGCAGTCTGTTGATGTAGCGTTGCCTGAGCCAGCCTCACCATTACTAAAATTGCCTGAAAACCAACCTCACTTTGAACTTAAAAGTGTCACGGTTCAGTATGGTGATAAAGTGATTTTGGATCATTTAAATTGGGTTGTTCAGCCAAATCAAAATTGGTGGATTAAAGGACCAAATGGTGCAGGGAAATCCACCTTACTTTCGTTAATTACAGGTGATCATCCTCAAGCATTTGCGAATCATGTGGTGATCTTTGGTAAACAACGAGGCTCAGGTGAAACCATTTGGGATGTTAAACAAAAAATGGGTTACGTAAGTAGCCAACTGCATTTAGATTATCGTGTGAATTGTTCTGTGCTTGATGTGATTATTTCTGGCTTTTTTGACAGTATAGGGATTTATCAACAAGTGCCAGAGGCGATTCGTTTGAAAGCCATGCAGTGGTTAGCTCGTTTAAATCTGACTCATTTAGCAAAAACGCCATTTCGTTCACTTTCTTGGGGACAGCAACGTTTGCTTTTAATCACACGAGCGATGGTAAAGCATCCACCTGTTTTAATTTTAGATGAGCCTTTTCAAGGGCTTGATGGGTTAAATCGCAAGTTAGTGAAACATTTTATCGAACAACTGGTAAATAATAGTGAAACACAGCTTTTATTTGTTTCCCATCAAGATTTAGATGCCCCGAATTGCATTACGCATCTTTTTGAATTTATAAGAGAAAACGATAAATATATTTATGTACAAAGTGCGGTCTAATTTGATAGACTTTTCTTATATTTCCTCATTATTAAGGAGCAATCTATGGAAGGCTTATCTATTGCCGCAATTGTCTTTATTGTATTAGTTGTTGTTGTGCTATTTTCGGCACTTAAAACTGTACCGCAAGGTTATAATTGGACGATTGAGCGTTTTGGACGTTATACCCACACCTTAATGCCGGGCTTAAACTTTGTGGTGCCGTTTGTGGATCGTGTTGGTCGTAAGATCAATATGATGGAACAGGTATTAGATATCCCGTCACAAGAAGTCATTTCTAAGGATAATGCCAACGTATCTATTGATGCGGTTTGTTTCGTCCAGGTGATTGATGCCCGTAGCGCTGCTTATGAGGTGAATCATTTAGAACAGGCGATTATCAATTTAACCATGACTAACATTCGTACCGTATTAGGTTCGATGGAATTGGATGAAATGCTTTCCCAACGAGACTCTATTAACGGTCGTTTGTTGGCAATTGTGGATGAAGCGACGAATCCTTGGGGGATTAAAGTTACCCGTATTGAAATTCGTGATGTGCGTCCACCGCGTGAATTGATTGATTCCATGAACGCACAAATGAAAGCAGAACGTAATAAACGTGCGGAAGTGTTGGAAGCGGAAGGGATTCGTCAGGCGGAAATTTTACGTGCAGAAGGGGAAAAACAAGCCCGTATTCTGAAAGCGGAAGGGGAACGTCAAGAAGCCTTCTTACAAGCAGAAGCGCGTGAACGTGCAGCAGAAGCGGAAGCGAAAGCAACTCAAATGGTGTCAGAAGCAATTGCTAGCGGTGATACCAAAGCGATCAATTACTTTATCGCACAAAAATATACAGAAGCTTTAAAACAAATCGGTGGTTCACCGAATAGCAAAGTGGTCATGATGCCACTTGAAGCTGGCAATTTAATTGGTTCGGTCGCCGGCATTGCCGAACTGTTAAAAGGCGACAAAAAAGCGTAATTTCCTAAAGTGCGGTTAAAAATGACCGCACTTTTTCTCTCAAGGAGTTGATATGGCAGATTGGTTAACAACTTGGTCGGTATGGCATTGGTTAGTATTAGGTTTTGTATTATTAATCGCTGAAACCCTCGTACCTGGCGTGTTTTTATTGTGGTGGGGCTTGGCCGCGATTGTGACAGCAGGCGTAATGGCGTTAATGCCAAGTTTATCCTTAACCACTTTAGCCGTTTTTTATGCGATTTTAGCGATTATTCTCTCGCTGCTTTGGTGGAAATACCAACATAGCAAAGATAATCAGGACCAATCACGTACGACCTTAAATCAACGAGATCATACTCTGTTAGGTAAAAAAGGCACTGTATTAGAAATCGGTTCTAATGGTATTGGTCGTGGAGCCTTTGGTGATACCACATGGCGCATTCAAGGCGAGCATTTAACAGTGAGTGATCTTGTTGTGGTAGAACGCGTTGATGGCATTACACTGTTAGTTAAAAAGGTAACAGAATGAATCATTTAATTATTTTTGCACATCCTAACAGTCAAAAAAGTTTTGGTCGTGCTATCGTAGAGCGCGTTGTAAAAGCAAGCCAACAGCTTGGTGTTGAAACCCATTTGCGCGATCTTTACACCATGGAATTTAATCCAATTATTTCCTTTGAAGAATTACAATCGGCCAATAAGGGTATAATTCCAGCGGAAATTCAGCAAGAGCATGATTTTATTCGCCAAGCAGATTTGATTACGATGGTTTATCCTTTATGGTGGATGGGTTTTCCCGCAATCTTGAAAGGGTATTTGGATCGTGTATTAAGCCATGGTTTTGCTTATAAAACAGAAAATGGTGAATCTAAAGGTCTGCTTCAAGGTAAAACAATGCAACAGTTTATCACCATTGGTAGCAGCGTGGCGCAATATCAAGAATACGGTGTAGATAAATCTCTTAATCATTGTTTGATCAATGGTTTATTTAATTATTGCGGTATCGAGAATGTGGATTACACCCTGTTTGGGGATATTCATATTATCGATAATGCTGCTCGGCAAGCGATGATTGACGAAGCTACCGAAAAAACAACGGCAAAATTGACCGCACTTTTAGCTCAATCGTGAGCACAATCATAGGAAAGCAAATAGATGTCAGAAACTCAAGTGAATAATTTTTCTTTAATAAGCCGCCTATTTGGCAATTTATTTTATCGCAGCCCCACAGATCCAATTTTGAGTGGGGTATTTGATTGGTTACAGCAACAAGGGTTAAGTCAAGTGTGGGCACTTTCTACGGATAAAGAAAGCGAAGCAGCCATTGATAATTTACAAATGAAAATTGATTTAACGTTGCTTGATCAAGAATATCAAAAATTGTTTGGCCCAAACGGTAACGTACCAACGGCTATTTCTAGTTATGATATGGATGTGCAACGTTTTGTGGATTTTCGTCATGCGCGTAATGTACCTGAGGCAGAGAATGTGGATCATTTCGCTTTGTTATTGCTTACGGCTTCTTGGTTAGAAGACAACACGGAATCGCTATCTGCTCAACAAGATTTATTCGGTGATTTCTTATTACCTTGCGCAGCGAAATTCTTAACCCAAGTAGAAACTTACACAACACTTCCTTTCTATCGCTCATTGGCGTATTTAACCCGTGAAATTCTTGCGGCAATGGCTGATGAATTAGAAGAAGGCGAGTAGTTTTCATCAATAGAATAGATCCCTAAAAGAGATTTTTAGATAACAATAAAAAAGCCCCGCGTGTTAAAACGCGGGGCTTTTATTTATTGGAAGAGATTATTTATTCTTCAGAAGTTACATCTTCAGTGCCTTCGTCTTCATCATCCACATCACAAACACGTTCAAGACTGACTACGTGCTCATCTTCTGCGGTACGAATTAAACGAACTCCTTGGGTATTACGACCAACGATACTTACTTCACTTACACGAGTACGCACTAAGGTACCTGCATCGGTAATAAGCATAATTTGGTCGGTTTCTTCTACTTGTGTCGCTGCAACGACTTTACCGTTACGTGCGCTCACTTTAATCGAAATCACCCCTTTAGTATTACGGGATTTGGTTGGGTATTCGCTTAGTTGGGTTCGTTTACCATAACCGTTTTGCGTTGCGGTAAGGATTGCACCATCATTTTTCGGCACAACTAAGGATACGACTTTATCGATATTGAGATCGAGTGTTTCTTCTGCATTATCGTCAGAAACATCTTCAATTTCGACCGCACTTTCATCGTCAGCGATGTCATTAGTAAGGGCAAGTTTAATACCGCGTACACCTGTTGCTAAACGACCCATTGCACGGACTGCACTTTCAGCAAAACGCACCACGCGACCTTGTGAAGAGAACAACATGATTTCGTTAGAACCGTCAGTGATATCCACACCGATTAATTCATCTTCATCACGTAAGTTCAAGGCGATGATACCGCTTGAACGTGGACGGCTGAATTCGGTTAGCGCAATTTTCTTCACAATACCGCCAGCGGTTGCCATGATGACGAATTTATCTTCTTCATAAGCAGAGATTGGCAAGATTGCGGTGATACGCTCGTTTTCTTGTAACGGTAGAATATTGACAATTGGGCGACCACGCGCACCACGGCTGGCTTGTGGTAATTGATAGACTTTCAACCAATATAAGCGACCACGGCTAGAGAAGCAGAGAATCGTATCGTGAGTATTCGCGACTAAGAGTTTTTCGATGAAGTCTTCATCTTTCATCTTCGTTGCAGATTTACCTTTACCACCACGACGTTGTGCTTCGTAGTCAGTAAGTGGTTGATATTTCACATAACCTTCGTGAGAAAGGGTCACAACCACATCTTCTTGAGCGATTAGATCTTCTAAATCAATGTCACCAGAAGCCGCAGTAATTTCAGTACGACGTTCATCGGCGAATTGTGCACGTACTTGTTCAAGTTCTTCACGAATCACTTCCATCAAGCGTTCAGGGCTATTGATGATGTGGAGAAGTTCTGCAATTTTAACCAATAACTCTTTGTATTCATTGATCACTTCTTCGGTAGCAAGACCGGTTAAACGATGTAAGCGAAGTTCTAAGATTGCATCAACTTGTTCTGGAGAAAGGTAGTAATCAGAACCTTGAATACCAAATTCAGCGGCTAATTCAGCTGGGCGTGCCGCTGCATCAAGTAAGCCTAAGATCTCACTGTTGAGTTTCCAAGGGCGAGAAATTAATTTTTCTGCTGCTTCTTTACGCTCTTTCGATTGACGGATGATGTCGATGATTTCATCGATATTTGATGTTGCAACCGCTAAACCTTCTAAAATATGGGTACGCTCGCGGGCTTTACGCAATTCAAATAAAGAACGGCGAATCACCACTTCGCGACGGTGCATCACAAAGGCTTCAATGATTTGTTTTAAGTTGAATAAACGTGGTTGACCGTGATCTAAGGCCACCATGTTGATCCCGAAGGTCACCTGCATTTGGGTAAGCGCATAAAGGTGATTTAATACGACTTCGCCTACGGCATCGCGTTTGATGTCGATTTCAATGCGGATACCTTCTTTGTTAGAAAGGTCGATAATATTGCTGATGCCTTCGACTTTTTTATCTTTGATAAGCTCAGCAATTTTTTCTACTAATTTTGCTTTGTTCACTTGATAAGGCAATTCGGTCACAATGATTTGCTCTTTGCCTTTATCTGTGGTTTCTACGCTAGCACGCGCGCGAACATACACTTTGCCGCGCCCCGTGCGATAAGCTTCTTCAATCCCTTTATGGCCATTAATTAATGCCGCTGTTGGGAAATCTGGGCCAGGAATATATTGCATTAATTCATCAATGGTGATGTTTTCGTTATCAATATAAGCCAAGCAACCATCTAAAACTTCATTTAAGTTGTGTGGTGGAATGTTCGTTGCCATCCCCACCGCAATACCAGAAGAACCGTTTGCTAAAAGTGCAGGAATTCGGGTTGGCAATACATCTGGAATCATTAATTCGCCATCATAGTTTGGCGAGAAATTCACGGTTTCTTTATCCAAGTCAGTTAATAACGCTTGGGTGATTTTTTGCATACGGACTTCGGTATAACGCATTGCCGCTGGTGCGTCACCGTCGATTGAACCGAAGTTACCTTGCCCATCCACCAACATGTAGCGCAATGAGAATGGCTGTGCCATACGCACAATGGTGTCATACACCGCAGAATCACCGTGAGGGTGATATTTACCGATTACATCACCTACCACACGGGCAGATTTTACGTATTTTTTGCCAGCAGTGATGCCAGATTGATCCATGGAGAAAAGCACACGTCGATGCACTGGTTTTAAACCGTCACGCACATCAGGCAAAGCACGCCCAACAATCACCGACATGGCGTAGTCAAGGTAAGAAGATTTGAGCTCTTCTTCAATATTGACTGGAGTAATAGAGGAATGGATTGAATCCGTCATTTTTATTCCTTTTTTGATCAAAAAATTGTGACAAATTATAGCATAAATTTAAGCATTTTTGTGTGAAAAGTGCGGTTGATTTTAAAGCAGTTTTTTAATGTAGAAATAAATAAGGCAGACATGAAGTCCGCCTTATGATTGAGAGAAAATTGTCTATTTCCAATTTTCTCGTTTGGCTTTTTGTAATTTCGCATAAGTACCAAGTAAAGCTTGGTGTTCTTTGAAGTTTTCAAGCGTTTCATCGCTGGCTGGCAAGTTATAGAACGGGTTACCTTTTTCTGCTACTGCCGCCCAAGCTCGTTGAACGGCTTCTTTGCCATACATTCTTTCAAATACAGTGCGATATTGTTGTGGATCGCGAGTACTGTCTAAATGCAATTCAATGATGCTGATTAAGGCACGATAGTAATTTGCACGCTCAGGCGTAAACACAGAGCTATTCATATTCATCGTCCAGTTTGCCCAATCTAAGGCTAATTCTAATTCACCTAATGCTAAGTAAAGCATGGATTTAAGTTCACCAACACGTAATGTTGTCCAACCGCTTGCTTTTGGTGCAACGATACCGATAAATTCGCGAACGCGTGTGGCATCGTCAATATCTTGCTCATCTAATTCTGCTAATAATTCTTCATAAGTTTCAGTATCATGATGATGGTGTGGCAGATCCAATAAGATCTCACGCCAGTCCATACCCATATTATTATTGGCATAAATGAGGTCATCAGCAGGATAGATATCAGACATGCCTGGTACGATAATGCGGCAAGCGTAAACGTCTAAATGGTTGTAATCCATGATATAGACTTCTTTTTCTTCCGCCTTAAAGATTGCCATCAAGTTTTCATATTCTTCTTGCGTTGAACCTGAGAAATCCCAATCTACAAATTTATAATCTGGCGTATTTTTGAATAAATCCCAAGAAATTAAACCGCTAGAATCAATAAAGTGTGTTTCAAGGTTAGCATGCTCCGCCACATCATCATTATTGAATGATGGAGGCGAGAATACATCGAGATCTTTTAAGCTGCGACCTTGTAAAAGCTCCGTTACGGTACGCTCTAATGCCACTTGAAAGTTTGGATGTGCACCAAAAGAAGCAAAGCAAGTGCCGTTATTTGGGTTAAGCAACACAACACAAATGACAGGATATTTGCCACCTAGTGACGCATCAAAGGCATAAATAGGGAAGCCTTCTTCCTCTAATTTTGCAATAGAAGCTTGAATAGATGGATAGTGATCCATCACAGATTTTGGAATTTCAGGAAGACTGATGGCTTCTGCAATAATGCGATTTTTTACATAACGCTCAAAGACCTCTGAAAGCCCTTGCACACGTGCTTCATTTTTTGTGTTACCCGCGGACATCCCGTTAGAAACGTATAAATTCGCAATGATACTTTGTGGAATATAGACGGTTTCTTGATCGGATTGGCGCACATAAGGCATCGCGACAATACCGCGATCGTAATTACCGGATTGTAGATCCACAAGCAATTCTGGGGTTAGTTCTTGATTTGGATCGAAATAATCCCATAAGTCATCATCTAAAATCCCTAGTGGCAAAAGGTCTTCATCTTCAATAGAAAACCATTTTTCAGTGGGATAATGGACGAAATCACCATTAGCAATCTCTTGTCCTAAATAGAAATCAGCAAAGAAATAGTTGGTGGAAAGACGCTCGAAATATTCACCTAATGCAGATGCTAACGCAGCTTTTTTGCTTGCACCTTTGCCGTTAGAAAAACATTGTGGGCAATCCTTATCACGAATATGTACAGACCAGACATTTGGCACAGGATTAAGCCAAGAGGCTTCTTCGATATTGAAACCAAGTGCGGTCAATTTTTGTTGAAATTTTGAAATACTGTCTTCAAGTGCGGCATCTTTGCCGAGAATAAATGTTTGTTCGGTCATAATTGTTCCTGTTGTAAAAAGTTCCCGCATCATAGGGGAGTTTAGTGGGCTAATCAAGCATAAAATTTATACGCTTTAGCTCTTGTTTTCCTTTATTTTTAAGGGTAAATTAGCCTGGTGCAGAAAGGCATTTTCTGTGTAGGTAAAATTATAAACAAATCAATCAATTGGGAGACATCATGGCTCAAGGATTTTATGAATTAAAAGTGGCTAAAGACGGACAATTTATGTTCAACTTAAAAGCTGCAAACGGACAAGTTATTTTAACTAGCGAACTTTATAAAACAAAAGCATCAGCTGAAAACGGTATTGCTTCAGTGCAAAAAAATGGTGTGGATGCGAAAAACTTTGAATATCGCGTAGCGAAAAATGACAAACCTTACTTCATTTTAAAAGCGGCTAACCACCAAGAAATTGGCCGTAGCCAATATTATTCTTCTCAAGCTGCAGCAGAAAAGGGCGTTGAGTCAGTTATTAATAACGCATCTTCTGCAGTAATCAAAGAAGTCACAGAATAATTATTCTGTTCTTATTTCTTTAAATGCACCTGCCGGCTCTAAAAACGCCGGCATTTTTGATCGCGCTTTCTCTGGATTTAGTGTTAAAGGATAAGTTCGTTTTTGGGCGACGATGACCGTGAGCGGAGAGCAGAGCGTGCTCTTTTCTTGTTTTATGGATAGTCTTTCTTCTGCAATCACATCAAAGTTTAATAATGATAACCAATCAATGACTCGCCAAGTGGCATATTGTCGGAATTTAAACTCACCTAATTTGGATTTGAAAAGTAATGGACTCATCGGATTAAATAATGTGATGAACATCCAGCCGTCATCCTTTAAAACACGATGTGCTTCACGCAATATTTGGTGAGGATCTTGTGCAAAATTTAAGACGTTCGCCAGCAAGCAAGCATCTATTTCTTTTTCAATAAAAGGCAACGCTAATGGCGAGGCTTGAATCAAACTATCACTTTCATTTAAAAGTGCGGTAGGAAAATGCGCTGTTTTTTCAGCTAACACAATTTGATGACGTAAAGGCAAGTCAAAGGCAATTTCGCCACTTAATGCACCGACTTTCAGAATTTGATAGCCTAAAATTTTTGGTGTCCATTGGGCAAAATAATGTGTTAATACGTTACAATAGGCTTCACCTTGTGGTAACACTTGCCAACTTTCAGGTGAAAGAAGTGGTTTATGCCATTTGGCTTTCCAATTCAATGTTAATCCTATTTTCATAAGGTAATTTATGCTAGTTCCTATTCCTGCACTCAATGATAACTATATTTGGCTTTATAGACGAGAAAATTTCCCCGTAATTGTGATCGATATCCCAGAAATAACCCGTTTAATTCCGTATTTAGAATCGAATAAGTTAGACGTAGAAGCGGTGTTATTAACCCATAATCACGATGATCATGTGCAAGGTGTCGCGGAGTTTAAGCAGTATTATCCCAATGTGCCTGTTTTCGGTCCAACAGAATGTGCAAATAAAGGGGCAACCAATATCGTGGATAGTGGTGTGATTAATACGGCACATTATCATATTGAAGTTTTGCCAAGCGGTGGTCATACGGCAGGGCATGTCAGTTATTTGGTGGATGGGCATCTATTTTGCGGTGATGCGTTATTTTCTGGTGGTTGTGGACGCGTATTCACGGGAAATTTTGCTCAAATGTTTGAATCTATGCAACGTTTTAACCAATTACCAGATGAAACCGTGGTTTGCCCGGCTCATGAATATACGCTGGGCAATTTAGCTTTTGCGGAAACCGTATTGACAGATAAAAGTGCGATTGAAAATCAACGTGTTTTAGTGGAGCGTTATCGGGCAGAGGGCAAGCCGAGTTTGCCGACAACAATTGGATTAGAGAAACAAATTAACCCGTTTTTACAAGCAAAAAATTTAGACGAATTTACACAATGGCGTTTAGCTAAAGATAAGTTTTAACTCGTTTTAGTTATTTATTTGAGTTTTTTCTCTTGAAATTTGCTCAATTCTCAACAATTCATTAAAATAGCGAAACTTTTACTTTCTACTTAAGCCGCCTATTCATAAAAGTGCGGTTGTTTTTATTAGGTTTTTATGACCCTTCTTGTTCTTGGCATTAATCATAAAACAGCTTCTGTTGCTGTTCGTGAGAAAGTCGCTTTTTCTGAAGAAAAGCGGCAGCTTGCCTTACAACAAATTCACCAACAAGATTTGGCAGAAAGTGCGGTTATTCTTTCTACCTGTAACCGTACAGAGATTTATCTTCACCATCGTCAAATTTCACCCCAAGAGTGTAAGCAATGGCAAACGAACTGTACAAATTGGTTTGCTAATATTCATCAGCTTTCTGTCGATGAATTAAATAAGAGTATTTACACACATCAAAATCAACAAGCAGCAAATCATTTAATGCGAGTAGCCTGTGGTTTGGATTCATTAATTTTGGGTGAGCCGCAAATTTTAGGACAGGTGAAACAAGCGTTCCAAATCAGTGAAGATTATTATCAAGCGGCGAATATTCCGCTTTCAAGCACGCTTTCTCGTTTGTTCCAAAAAACCTTTGCTACAGCAAAACGTGTACGCACTGAAACCAATATTGGTGAAAGCGCTGTATCGGTGGCTTATGCAGCTTGTAGTTTGGCACGTCAAATTTTTGAATCTTTACGTGAATTACAAATTTTGCTCGTTGGGGCAGGGGAAACCATTGAATTGGTAAGCCGTCATTTATTACGCCATGGTGTAAAAAATTGATGATTGCTAACCGCACTTTATCTCGCGCTGAACAGTTGGTGGAAAACTTAGCATCTAATACACCGATAGAAGTGTATTCTCTCGATGAGTTGCAAACACCACTAAATCAAGCGGATATTGTTATCAGCTCAACAGGCAGTCCGAATGTTTTAATCACCAAAGCAATGGCTGAAATTGCGGAAAAAGCACGCCAATTTAAACCGACTTTGATGGTGGATATTGCGGTGCCGCGTGATATTGATGAAAACGTCTCGGAATTAGAAAGTGTGTATCATTACACCGTAGATGATTTGCAAGATATTATTCAACGCAATCTTTCTCAACGTGAGCAAGCATCAGAGCAAGCGCAAGACATCATTACACAAGAATGCACGGATTTCTTCGAGTGGTTGAAGGTTCATCAGTTCTCTAATTTGATTCGTCATTATCGTGATGAGGCGGAGAATACTCGACAAGAATTACTCGAAAAAGCCTTACACCAAATTCAACAAGGTGAGAATGCTGAAAAAATTTTGCAAGAATTAAGTTATAAATTAATGAATAAACTCATTCATGCACCAACCCAAACCATGCAAGCCATGATGAAATCCGGTAATGCGGAAGGTTTGCATGCCTTTTCCAATGCTTTGCATTTAACCCATCCTTTAAATGAAAAAAACGATTAGATTTTTGACCGCACTTTTAGGTGGCTTATCGCTATTGATGAGTGTATCAGCCCTAGCAGAATATCGAACCTTTAATGATGGCAATATTACTTACGGGATTTTCCAAGCTAAACCTGAAGAAGTTCAGCTACATTGGAAGGATGCTGAAGGTAACGATTATCAAAGTTTAACGCGTCTCAAAAATGCCTTAGAAGATAGCTATAACGTAAAAATGATCATGAATGCGGGTATTTATAGCATGAATAATGTACCTGCAGGGTTATGGATTGAGCAAGGAAAAGAGCTCAATGCGTTAAATACAAAAGCAGGCAAAGGTAATTTCCATGTGCAGCCTAATGGGGTATTCGCCATTGCTGGAAATAAACCCTACATTTTAACAACCGCCGCGTATCAGAAAAGCAAACTCAAACCAGATTTTGCGTTGCAATCAGGCCCGATGTTAATTATTCATGGAAAAATGAATCCACAATTTCGAGCAAGCCTAGAAAGCTATCATAAGCGTAATGCAGTGTGTTTGACAAAACAAAATGAATTACTTTTCTTGATGACGATAAAAGGTGAGTCTAACCTTTATACCTTAAGCCAAGGTTTGCTGAAAATAGGTTGTCATGACGCCTTATATCTTGATGGAACAATATCTAATTGGTACATTCCAGGGCAATTTAACACCTTGCATTGGAAGCGTTTTGTTGGAATGATCTCCGTTCTTGATGTGAACAAAAAATAGCAAAAGCGTTTTATTTATAATCAACTAAATCAAAAAATCCGTTTTTTGCAAAAAAATGATTGACGAGAATAGGTCAAATCAGGATAATACGCCCCGCAAAGCCGATAAGGTAAAGCAAATGATGGCTACATAGCTCAGTTGGTTAGAGCACAACACTCATAATGTTGGGGTCGCAAGTTCGAATCTCGCTGTAGCCACCAAGTTTGCGGGACTGGCGAAATTGGTAGACGCACCAGATTTAGGTTCTGGCGCCGAGAGGTGTGTGGGTTCAAGTCCCTCGTCCCGCACCATTTATCAGCTTGCAGTCAAATAGTAGTTGGGGTATCGCCAAGCGGTAAGGCACCGGGTTTTGATCTCGGCATCCCTAGGTTCGAATCCTAGTACCCCAGCCATACTATCTAAATAAAATCTTCTTTATTTCCAATCAAAGAATTTCAGTTGGGGTATCGCCAAGCGGTAAGGCACCGGGTTTTGATCTCGGCATCCCTAGGTTCGAATCCTAGTACCCCAGCCATCTTATTTTTCAATTTCTTTTGTATAAAAAATGCGATTAAATTTAACCGCACTTTGTTTTATTTTTGTTTAAAATATTATTTACACATTCTCTCGATAAGTTTTGCTTCTAATCGGCGATGAAACCATGGTGTTGTATCAAATTCACTACCTTGTCCCAGTAAGCCAAGATCAAAAGTGTCTTCATCGACGTATGGACCAGACTTATCTCCTATTCCATCCATGTATTCTTCGCCAAGATCGTAAAAGCCAAGCAAATTCTTATTAAGATCAAACACAAAAACTGTGGCACGATAACCCAAATTAAGTGAAAACCCATTAGGAATGAAACCTGCACAAACAGAAATATTACGCTTGAATTTTGGAAAACTGTGGTTTACACAATGATTAGTCGAGTTCATCGAATATTCCATATCTCGACAAACATTACGCCATCGCCAGCTGAATGCAACAACTAGTATAAGAACGATACAGATGAAGTGTCGTTTTTTCATTTTATTTCTCATAAAGTGCGGTACTTAATTCACTATAAATTTTGACCGCACTTCGTATTGCAATTAATGTTCCCTTGTTTTAAAGAAGGTCACATCAGGATAACGTTCTTGTGCAAGGTTTAGGTTTACCATAGTCGGTGCGATATAAGTGAGATTATCCCCACCATCTAATGCTAGGTTTTGCTCATTTTTACGTTTGAATTCTTCAAATTTTTTGTTATCCGCACATTCCACCCAACGAGCCGTTGCGACGTTGACAGTTTCGTAAATGGCTTCAACGTTATATTCAGATTTCAAACGCGAAACAACCACGTCAAACTGTAATACACCGACCGCGCCAACAATCAAATCATTATTGCTTAATGGACGGAATACTTGCACAGCACCTTCTTCAGAAAGTTGTACTAAGCCTTTCAACAATTGTTTTTGTTTAAGAGGATCTTTCAAACGAATGCGACGGAATAATTCAGGGGCAAAGTTTGGAATACCGGTAAATTTCAGATCTTCACCTTGTGTGAAGGTATCGCCAATTTGAATTGTGCCATGATTGTGTAAGCCGATAATATCGCCAGCATAGGCTTCATCAGCATGAGTACGATCTCCTGCCATAAAGGTGAGCGCATCGGAAATAACCACATCTTTACCAATACGCACGTGTTTAAGTTTCATGCCTTTTTCATATTTGCCAGAAACTACACGAAGAAAAGCCACGCGGTCACGGTGTTTTGGATCCATATTGGCTTGGATTTTAAACACGAAACCGCTGAATTTTTCTTCTTCTGCTGAAACTTTACGAGTATCTGCTTGGCGAGCTTGTGGTGCAGGCGCCCATTCGGTTAAACCATCCAAGAAATGATCGACGCCAAAGTTACCTAATGCAGTACCGAAAAAGACTGGCGTCAATTCACCACTTAAGAATAAATCCAAATCAAATTCATTACTTGCACCTTTTACTAGCTCTAATTCATCACGCAGTTGTTGGGCTAAGTCATCACCTACGGCAGCGTCTAATTCTGGACTATTTAAGCCTTTCACGATTCGTACTTCTTGAATAGTCGAGCCTTGTCCACTTTGATAAAGATAGGTTTCATCTTTATATAAATGATAAACCCCTTTAAATAATTTACCGCAACCAATCGGCCAAGTAATCGGTGCACAATGGATTTTTAATACGCTTTCCACTTCATCTAATAATTCCATTGGATCGCGAATATCACGGTCAAGTTTATTCATGAAAGTGATAATTGGCGTATCTCGTAAGCGAGTAACTTCCATTAATTTGATTGTACGTTCCTCAACCCCTTTTGCCGAGTCGATAACCATTAAGCAGCTATCCACAGCCGTCAAAGTGCGGTAGGTATCTTCCGAGAAATCCTCATGCCCCGGTGTATCCAATAAATTCACTAAGCACTCATTGTAAGGGAATTGCATCACGGAAGTCGTAATGGAAATACCACGTTGTTTTTCCATTTCCATCCAGTCAGATTTTGCATGCTGTGCAGAGCCTTTACCTTTAACAGAGCCCGCTTTTTGAATGGCATTGCCGTATAACAATACTTTTTCGGTGATGGTGGTTTTACCTGCGTCAGGGCGGGAAATAATCGCAAATGTGCGACGTTTATTCACTTCTTCTAATGGATAACTCATTTGTCTTGTTTCTTCTGTTTTAAATAATGCTGTATTGTCGCTGATTTTCAGATTGAGCTCAAATTAAATTGTTTTTCTTTTGTTATCTATAGCTTATTTAGGTGTATGACTTTGTAACTTCTTTTCTTTAAAAAGTTTTGACAAAAAAAAGCAAACGTTTGCGCAAAAAATGAGGTATAATACGTGCCGATTTTTTATTCTTATAATAAAAGGTGCAAACAATGACACAACTTAGTCTAAAAAAAATCTATTCGGGAAAAGTGCGTGATCTTTATGAGATCGATGATAAACGGATGTTAATGGTAGCCAGTGACCGTTTGTCTGCATTTGATGTGATTTTAGATGATCCTATTCCACGCAAAGGTGAAATTCTGACTCAAATTTCCAATTTTTGGTTCAATAAGTTAGCCCATATTATGCCGAATCATTTTACAGGCGATTCAGTTTATGATGTGTTACCAAAAGAAGAAGCTGATTCAGTAAAAGATAGAGCAGTGGTTTGCAAACGTTTGAATCCAATTAAAATTGAGTCTATCGTGCGTGGTTATTTAACGGGGAGTGGGCTAAAAGATTATAAGCAAACGGGTACCATTTGTGGTTTGAAATTGCCAGAAGGATTAGTTGAGGCAAGTAAATTACCAGAGCCGATTTTCACACCATCAAGTAAAGAAGAAGTAGGCAATCACGATATCAATATCAGCTATGAAGAATGTGAAAAAGCAATTGGCGCAGAGTTAGCGGCACAAGTGAGAGAAAAAGCGATTGCGCTTTATACTGAGGCTGCCAAATATGCGCTGACTAAAGGGATTATTATTTGTGATACCAAATTTGAATTCGGTTTAGATGAAAATGGCACACTTACTTTAATGGATGAGGTATTAACACCAGATTCTAGTCGTTTTTGGTCAGTTGATACTTATAAAGAAGGAACAAATCCGCCCTCATTTGATAAGCAATTTGTACGAGATTGGTTAGAGCAAAGTGGTTGGAATAAACAACCGCCAGCGCCTAAAGTACCAAAAGAAGTGATTGAAAAAACAGTTGCTAAATATCAAGAGGCGTTGGATTTATTAACAAAATAACATTAACAATATCCCTGCTATGCTTTAGAATAGCAGGGATTTTTGCGGATAAAATTTGTGAATAAAAGAAAATGAAATCTGTTGCGATAGTTGGTTTAGGTTGGTTAGGTTTACCGCTGGCGCAACACTTAAAAAAACTCGGTTGGCGTGTAAAAGGCTCAAAACAATCCTTAGCGGATGCTCAACGATTGCATCGGTTAGGCATTGAAGCTTATCCTTTTTCTTTTTCAGAAAAAATGAATAGTTTGCCTGATAATATTCAATCTCTTTTTGATGTGGATGCCCTCATTATCACCTTACCACCTAGTCGTTTTTCTTCTCAACAGTATTGTGAACATCTTGCTTTTTTAGCTAATCAAGCAAAAAAACAAGGTGTACAGCACTTGATTTTTACCAGTTCAACTTCTGTTTTTCCTGATATATCGGGACAATTCGATGAAAGTTCTCAACCTTCAGCTGAAACAGAAATTGGCAAAACACTGATAAAAGCCGAGCAGTGCTTGTTCCAATCAGAAATATCTCATTGCGATATTCTTCGACTTGCAGGATTAATTGGTAAACAACGCCATCCGGTTAAATTTTTAGCAGGAAAACGCAATTTAAAACAGGGCAATTCACCTGTTAATTTGGTGCATCTTGAAGATTGCATTCAAGCTATTACTGCCTTACTTATAAATCCAAATGGATTGCGAACTTACCATCTTTGCGCCCCAATTCATCCTACTCGAGAAGAATATTACACAAAAGCAGCTGCATGTTATGATTTATTCACACCACAATTTGAATGTAGTGATTCGGATCCTAAACGAATCATTATGGCAGATAAAATTTGTCGAGATTTAGGCTTCGCTTATCGTTATCCAAATCCCGATGATATGTTAGAAAAGCGCAGTGATTTTTGACCGCACTTTTTAAAGACTCACTCACCATAACCACAATGAAGGAAATAAAATATGTCAAATACAATTCTGCAACATTTACCTAAAGGTCAAAAAGTTGGTATTGCTTTTTCAGGCGGGCTCGATACCAGTGCGGCATTACTTTGGATGCGTCAAAAAGGTGCAGTACCTTATGCTTATACAGCAAACTTAGGTCAACCAGATGAAGATGATTATAATGTCATTCCAAAAAAAGCAATGGAATATGGTGCAGAAAATGCGCGTTTAGTAGATTGTCGTGCGCAGTTAGCCCATGAAGGAATTGCGGCTATTCAATGTGGTGCATTCCATATTTCGACTGGTGGAGCAACCTATTTCAATACCACACCACTTGGTCGTGCGGTAACGGGTACGATGCTTGTTGCAGCAATGAAAGAAGATGATGTCAATATTTGGGGTGATGGTTCAACTTTTAAAGGTAATGATATTGAGCGTTTTTATCGTTATGGTTTATTAACCAACCCAAATTTAAAAATTTACAAACCATGGTTAGATCAACAATTCATTGATGAGTTAGGTGGTCGTTTTGAAATGTCACAATTCTTAATTGAAAATGGTTTTGACTACAAAATGTCAGTAGAAAAAGCCTATTCAACTGACTCTAATATGTTAGGCGCGACACATGAAGCGAAAGACTTAGAAGAGTTAAGCACAGGCATTAAAATTGTGAAACCTATTATGGGCGTAGCATTTTGGGATGAAAATGTTGAAGTGAAACCAGAAGTAGTGACTGTTCGTTTTGAAGAAGGTGTGCCAGTTGCCTTAAATGGTAAAACATTTGATAACGTGGTGGATCTTTTCTTAGAAGCAAATCGCATTGGTGGTCGTCATGGTTTAGGCATGTCAGACCAAATTGAAAACCGTATTATTGAAGCTAAATCACGCGGTATTTATGAAGCACCGGGAATGGCATTATTCCATATCGCTTATGAACGTTTAGTAACTGGTATTCATAATGAAGATACTATTGAACAATATCGTATCAACGGTTTACGTTTAGGTCGTTTGTTATACCAAGGTCGTTGGTTTGATCCACAAGCGTTAATGTTACGTGAAACCGCACAACGTTGGGTCGCTCGTGCGGTGACTGGTGAAGTGACATTAGAACTTCGTCGTGGTAATGACTACTCAATCTTAAATACTGAATCACCAAACTTAACCTATGCGGCTGAACGTTTAAGTATGGAAAAAGTGGAAAATGCACCATTTGATCCAATCGATCGTATTGGTCAATTAACCATGCGTAACTTAGACGTAGCAGATACACGTGGCAAATTAAGTATCTACTCTCAAGTAGGTTTATTAACTGCAGGGAAAGATTCTGTTTTGCCACAATTAGGTAAAAAATAATTTTCTCTTTTAAATAGAAAGAAGTGCGGTCGATTTTGACCGCATTTTTAGTTGAGATAATAAAAAAACCTTAGGTTTTAGCCTAAGGTTTTTGTTTTTTAGCAAGCATTATTTTTTCTCTTCACATTTGTTGATATCGCTACATTTACCGTAGAGATATAAACTGTGTGCTTTTAATTTGATACCATGTTGCTGACTGATTTCTTTTTGACGCTGTTCGATAATATTATCAGTAAACTCAAATACTTTACCGCAATCTTCACAGATAATGTGATCGTGGTGTTCTGTTGGTGCAAGTTCAAAAACAGACTTGTTACCTTCAAAATTATGACGAATTAAGATATGCGCTTCATTAAATTGGTTAAGCACACGATATACAGTTGCAAGGCCAATATCACTGCCTTGTTCCAACAAGATCTTATATACATCTTCTGCTGAGAAATGCTCGTTTTTATGCTCTTGCATTAACGTAAGAATAGTCAGCCGAGGTTCAGTAATTTTTAATCCGGCTTTTTTGAGTAATTTGATGTTTTCTTCAGACATAATGTTCCCTTAAATATGCTAAATAGAGATGGTTAAGCTAATTCTGCTAAACACATTTCATCGTAGATTTGTTTTGTCCATTTCTGTACGCGTTCTGCAGTAAGTTCCGGTTGACGATCTTCATCAATACATAAGCCAATGAAGTTTCCATCGTCCAGTAATGCTTTCGATGCTTCAAAGGTGTAACCATCCGTTGACCAATTGCCCACGATAATTGCGCCACGTGGTTCAACGATATCACGTACTGTACCGATTGCATCACAGAAATAATCAGCATAATCTTCCTGATCGCCACAGCCAAAAATACCCACTAATTTGTCAGTAAAATCAATTTCTTCTAAAGTAGGGAAAAAATCATCCCAGTCAGCTTGCGCTTCACCGTAATACCAAGTCGGAATACCGAAAAGTAAAAAATCATAACTTTCGATATCTTCTTTTGTGCTTTTTGCAATGTCACGAATATCGACTAATTCATTGCCTAATTGTTTTTGAATCATTTTTGCAATGTTTTCTGTATTACCTGTGTCACTACCGTAAAATAAACCGACAACTGCCATTGTTCTTTCCTTTAAATAAAATTGAGTGAATAGAAAAAGTGAGAGACTAAAGCCCTACGATTTGTGCGAACTATACCATAAATGAATTCTCATTTAAAACGATTAATTCTTATTTAGAAACCTATCAATCGCACGTATCACAAAATCAGGTTTCTCCGCATGAACCCAGTGTCCAGAACCATTAATGGTGAAAGAAGTCGCATTCGGGAATTGTTTTAGAATGGTTTCCGTATATTCAGGTTTAATATAAGATGAAAGCCCACCTTTGATGAAGAGCGTTGGCGTATTAACAAAAACCTCTTGCCAATCCATCAGTTCCGCATAATGTTCAAAAAGAGCGGTCAAATTGAAACGAAAATATTCAGGTGAAGTCGCATCAAAAGATTTCAACATAAATTGCACCACATTAGGAGTGGCAATTTCAGTTTCTAAAATAGGTTTGGCTTGTTGACGAGTTTTTGGTTGAGCTTTTTTTACAGCAAATAACCCGCGAAATACATCATTATGTCCAGTGCTGCTATTCGCCACAGGGGCAATATCGATGACAACTAATTTTTCTACGCGCAGTGGTTGAAGTGCGGTCATTTTCATGGCCGTTTTTCCGCCCATTGAATGGCCAATTAAAATCACTTTATCTAATTGAAGATAATCGATAAGTTGCCATACATCATCAGCCATGACGTCGTAATTCATTGTTTCTGAATGAAAACTTTGTCCGTGATTACGTAAATCCACACGTAAAATGTTATACTTATCGCTAAATGCACGAGCGATAACCCCAAGATTATTCATATCCCCAAATAAGCCATGAATAAAAACTAAAGTAGGTGAATTAATTTGTTGTTTTGTTTGATGAAATTGATAGTTTAATAATTGGTAAGATAACATATATTTTACGTGAGAATTTACTTGGAAATCGTTATAATGGACAGAAATTTTAGCAAACGGAGAGAAAAAAATGAAGATAATTGAAGTCGATGAAGAGTTATATCAATATATTGCTGGAAAAACTCAGTCAATCGGAGAAAGTGCTTCAGATATTCTTCGCCGTTTGTTGAATTTACCTCATCATGCGATAAGTCAGAATGATGTCTTTGACTCAGAGGGATCTTCTCAAATTTCAAAAAATAAAGAACATTCAGCGTCTGTTTTTGTCGAAAAAAAAATGGAAATACCTCAACAAAAGGTTAAGTCGGTAGAGTCGCAGAGAGCAGTGAAAAAGCAATCGGATGAAGCTATAAGCCATATAGTGGATAAAGTTCGCACGTTACTAAACTCACCTGACTTTAAAGCTGAAACAAAAGCAGTTGTACGTTTTTTAAGTATATTACGCATTCTTTATCGTACAAATCCAGAAAGTTTTGCTTTGGCAACAGAAAGTTTACAAGGTCGTACTCGAGTCTATTTTGCTCGAGATGAAGCAACCTTACTAGTTGCGGGTAATCATACAAAACCGAAGCAAATTCCGGATACGCCGTACTGGGTGATTACGAATACCAATAGTGCTCGTAAGATGTTGATGTTAGAGAGCGCAATGCAATCTATGCATTTGCCAGAATGTTTAATTGATGAGGTTCGTCCTTGTTTTATCAATAATTAGTGCGATGCAAAAATTTCCTTGGCAAATATTTGCCCAAAGTCCACTGCATGCTCATAAGGTAGCGTTGCGAAACTCGCAAGGTATTCATATTACTTGGGGTGAACTTTATGAAAAAATTAACCAGGTAGAAGCATTCCTTTTGCAACAAGAGGTGACGGCAAAAAGTGTTGTTGCTTTTTGTGGTAAAAATTCAGAACAGATTTTATTTCTTTATTTAGCGGTGATTCAGCTTGGTGCAAAAATTTTAGGTATCAATCCTGCATTTCCTCAAGAAAAAAGAGAGGAATTGTGTCGAGCATATGGTGTAGATTTTTGTTATCAGACCGAAGATATTCATTATTTAGCTGCTGAAGCATTCCCTGAACATAAAGCGGATTTTGCAAAAGCGGCAACGATGACGCTCACATCAGGTTCTACTGGTTTACCTAAAGCGGTGGTGCATAATGTTTCAGCTCATTTGGCTAATGCAGAAGGCGTTTGTACCTTAATGAATTTTGGCAAAGATCAATCATGGCTACTTTCTTTACCGCTTTATCATGTTTCTGGACAAGGTATTGTTTGGCGCTGGCTTTACGCAGGAGCAATTTTAGTTTTACCTACAGAAGATTTTTATCAATCTATTGGTGAAGTTTCCCATGTTTCTCTCGTGCCAACGCAATTACAGCGTTGGTTTGATTATTTGACGGAGCATCCTCAGCCAGTTCAAATACAAGCCGTGTTATTAGGTGGGACACAAATCCCTGTAAAATTAACCCAAATGTTAAGTGAATTAGATATTCGAAGCTATTTAGGCTATGGTATGACAGAAATGGCTTCTACCGTATTCGCTAAACAATCGGATGGAAAAATTGGTGTAGGTCAACCTTTACTTGGCCGAGAGTTCAAGTTAGTGAATGAAGAAGTTTGGCTAAAAGGTGCCGGGCTTGCCATGGGATATTGGCGAGAAGGATATATTGTTCCACTTACCAATGCCGAAGGTTGGTTCCAAACAAAAGATAAAGCTCAATGGCTTGATGACGAATTAGTTATTCAAGGCCGATTGGATAATATGTTTATTTCTGGCGGTGAAAATATTCAACCGGAAGAAATTGAAAAGGTGATTGCACAATCAGATTTGGTGAAACAAGTCTTTGTTTTACCTAAACGTGATGAGGAATTTGGTCAACGCCCAGTGGCGTTGGTGGAATTTCATATGCCGTTTAATGAAAGTGCGGTCGAATCTCTCAACGTTTTTTTACAAGGGCGATTGGAGCGATTTAAGCAACCCGTTACCTACTATGAACTCCCTCAGGATTTAATCCAAGGGGCAATAAAGATTTCTCGCAAAGCACTCGCCGATTGGCTGTCGCAACAATAGGAAAGTTGATTTAATGAAAAATATCTCTCGAGTTTTGGCCGCACTTGGTCTTTCATTTGTTTTTACGCTGGCGCTTTCTCAGCCCGTTTGGGCAGAGAATAATGCTGATTTACCAACTGAAAAAATACTTAAAAGTGAATTAGCTGAGGCGGAAAAGTTACCGGATGGTGAGGAAAAAACAAGTAAAGTGGCCACAATTCAGGCGTCACTCGATTTCTTACAACAAATTCAAACGCAGCAAAAAAGCAATAATGAGCTACAAGAGACACTCATTGATGCGGATTCTGAAATTCAGAAAAACAATAGCGATCTTCAAAATCTTAAAAAACAGCTAAGCACGCCAAATAACACCGATTATGCTTCGCAAAGTTTAGCGACTTTACAGGCTCAGGTTGAGAAACTGACCAATCAACAACAAGATGCTCAATCTGCATTAAGTGCAGTGAATGCACAACTTGCAGGGCAAAGCGCTGTATCCGAACGCGCCCAAACAGCCTTAACAGATAATGTTAAACGTACGCAAGAATTGAATCAGAAATTGGCTGACCCAACAACCAGTTCGCTATTAAAACAGCAAATTCAGCTTGAATTGCAACTGATAGAACTAAAAAATATCTATAATCAAGTGCTATTAAAAAATAGCGATCAGTTGACTGTGCTTTATCAAAGTCGATATGAACTGTTGAATACGCGAGTTCAAGCATTGCAGCAACAAATTGCGGCTATTCAAGACGTGATAAACCAAAAGAATTTGGCTAAAACACAAAACCAAGTTGAGCAAGCACAACAACAAAGCCAAAATGTTGAGCAAAATCCGTTGATTCAGAAAGAATTGAATTTGAATGCACAGCTTAGCCAATATTTACTTGAGCAAACTGAGAAAACCAATACATTAACGCAAGATGAATTGCGCATGCGAAATGTATTGGATAACTTGACGCAGACACAGCGTACCATTGATGAGCAAATCAGTGCGTTACAAGGCACGTTGGTGCTTTCTCGCATTATTCAGCAACAAAAACAAAAATTACCGACCAATTTAAATATTCAAGGTCTTTCAAAGCAAATTGCCGATTTGCGTGTACAGATCTTCGATATTACGCAGAAACGTAATGAGCTTTATGATATTGATGCTTACATCAGTAAAATAGAGCAGGATGAAAACAAATCGTTTACACCGGCAGAAAAAACACAATTAACCAATTTACTCACTGAACGTCGTAAAGTAGGGTCAGATTTAATTAAGTCGTTGAATAACCAATTGAATTTGGCGATTTCCTTAGAGTTAACTCAACAGCAAATTACTCAAATCAGTGATCAGATTCAGTCTAAACTCGACCAACAAAGTTTCTGGGTAAAAAGTAATAATCCAATTAATCTTGATTGGTTCAAGAAATTACCGATGTCACTCAAAGCACAATTTGATGGCATTGGAAAGAAAATCGGCTTTCCGACAAACTTTGATAATTTGCCGTATTTACTCACTTACGTCTTTATTTTGTTTGTGATTGGTGGATTGATTTTTAAATTTAAAGAGTCGATTAAACAACGCTTAGCTGTGATTAATGGTGAGATTAACACGCTTCGTTCGGATAGCCAATGGCATACGCCACTTGCGTTATTTTATACGGCGCTTTTATCGTTATCAGGCACCCTGTGGTTCTTAGCGACTTGCCAACTTTTAGGCTTTTTCTTTGTGAAAAATCCACAAGAGTTTTGGGAGTGGTCGCTTAGCATGGCGGGCTATTGGTGGTTCTTTAGTTTTATCTTAGCTATTCTTCGTCCGAATGGTATTTTAGTGTGCCATTTTGGTTTTACTAAAGAGAGTGCAGCGAGCCTACAAGACGTCACGAAACGTATTATTGTTTCTGTTGTGTTATTACTGAATACGTCAATTTTCAGTAATGTCATGGATACAGGTTTAGCAAATGACGTATTGGGTGAAATTAATACCATTGTTGCTTTGCTTTTCTGCATTGTAATTATTGCACCACGTTTTATTCGTACTGAAAAATCATTGAGTTCAACGACAACAGATAAGCGTGATAGAACCATTTTCAAAATTGTACGAATCTTATTGCAATTGGTCCCTGTTATTTTAATTGCACTAATTGCTTTAGGCTATTATTACACCGCCTTAAATTTAATTACGCATATTATTAATACCTACATTGCATGGGTGGTGTGGTCGTTGGTGCGTCATACAATTTATCGTGGTGTCACCGTAGCATCAAGACGTTTAGCTTATCGTCGTTTACAAGAAAAACGTCAGCAAAAACAACAAGATTCAAGTGATGCTTCAGCCTCTGATGATGTGGTCGTGATTACCGAACAAGAAGAGGGATTGGACTTAAATGAAGTGCGTAGCCAGTTACTACGCTTTGCCGATCTCTTTATTTGGACCGCACTTTTTGTCATCTTTTATTATGTCTGGTCAGATTTAGTTACGGTGGTAAGTTATTTGCGTGATATTACCTTGTGGCAACAAACTTCAACAACTGAAGCGGGCGTGGTGACCGAAACGATTTCACTCTTTAACTTGATTGTTGCGTTAATCATTGTTGTGATTACCTATATTTTAGTGCGTAATATTCAAGGTATTTTAGAAATATTACTCTTCTCCCGAGTGAAACTTTCACAAGGTACGCCTTATACCATTACAACATTATTAACCTATATCTTGGTTGCAGTGGGTGGCGCATGGGCATTTTCTACCCTTGGGATGTCATGGTCTAAATTACAATGGTTATTTGCCGCCCTTTCCGTTGGTCTCGGTTTTGGTATGCAGGAAATTTTTGCGAACTTTGTTTCCGGCATCATTTTATTATTTGAGCGTCCAATTCGTGTGGGCGATACTGTGACAATTAACGATGTAACAGGTACAGTAGCGAAAATCCGTATTCGCGCCATTACGATGATCGATCCGGACCGAAAAGAAGTGATTGTGCCAAATAAATCCTTTGTAACTGGACAAGTGACTAACTGGGCATTATCTAACACCGTTACTCGTTTGGTTATATCCGTTGGGGTGGCTTATGGATCAGATTTAGAGTTGGTGAAACGTTTATTATTGCAAGCTGCAAATGAGCAACCAAGCGTCTTAAAAGATCCGGAGCCAAGAGCATTATTCTTAACTTTTGGTGCGAGTACGCTAGATCATGAGTTACGAGTCTATGTAGGACAGGTAGGAGAACGAAACGATACGCTTGATGCGCTCAATCGCCGAGTGAATGAGTTATTTGCAGAAAATAATATTGATATCGCCTTCAATCAATTAGATATTTTTATTAAAAATAACGATACAGGCGAAGAGATCCCATTTATTGATGTGGCAAAATTAGCGAAAAGTCATTAATTAAAAAGGAAAAAATATGGCAGGGAATACTATCGGACAAGTTTTTCGTGTGACAACTTTTGGAGAGTCACATGGCATTGCATTAGGCTGTATTGTAGATGGTATTCCGCCCAATCTTGAATTATCTGAAGTTGATATTCAACCGGATTTAGATCGCCGTAAGCCCGGTACATCGCGTTACACCACACCCCGTCGTGAAGACGATGAAGTGCAGATTTTATCTGGGGTATTTGAGGGTAAAACAACGGGTACCAGTATTGGAATGATCATTAAAAATGGCGATCAACGTTCACAAGATTATGGCGATATCAAAGATCGTCTCCGTCCAGGGCATGCGGATTTTACCTATCAACAAAAATACGGTATTCGTGATTATCGCGGTGGTGGGCGCTCTTCTGCGCGTGAAACCGCTATGCGCGTTGCTGCGGGAGCGATTGCGAAGAAATATTTACGTGAGCAGTTTGGCATTGAAGTCCGTGGCTTTTTGAGTCAAATTGGCGAGGTGAAGATTGCCCCACAGACTGTAGGAAAAATTGATTGGGATAAAGTAAATAGCAATCCATTTTTCTGTCCGGATGAACGTGCGGTCGAAAAATTTGATGAATTAATCCGTGAATTGAAAAAAGAAGGGGATTCGATTGGGGCTAAACTAACAGTGATTGCAGAGAATGTTCCTGTCGGTTTAGGCGAGCCTGTTTTTGATCGACTTGATGCTGATTTAGCCCATGCGTTAATGGGGATTAATGCCGTTAAAGGTGTAGAAATTGGCGATGGTTTTGCGGTGGTTGAACAGCGTGGAAGTGAACATCGTGATGAAATGACTCCAAATGGCTTTGAAAGCAACCATGCTGGCGGTATTTTAGGGGGGATTAGCTCAGGTCAGCCAATTATTGCAACGATTGCTCTAAAACCAACATCTAGTATTACCATTCCAGGGCGTTCTATTAATTTAGAGGGCGATCCTGTCGAAGTGGTGACAAAAGGCCGTCATGATCCTTGTGTGGGAATCCGTGCAGTCCCTATTGCAGAAGCCATGGTCGCAATTGTGTTACTCGATCATTTATTACGTTTTAAAGCGCAATGCAAATAACTCTTTTAAATTAAGCTTATTTTTCTTTCATTAAAGATAAGAAGATTCGTTTTAGGAAATTTTATGAGTAGATCTTTAGCAAAATTACTTTCAAGTGCGGTTGTTTTAGGGAGCGTTTTTTTCTCGTTACAAACAACAGCCTCACCACAAGACTGGCAACGAATTAAACGTCCAATTCCAGCAACAGACGGTAAGGCAAATCCAATCGGTAGCTATTCGAATGGTTGTATTATCGGAGCTGAACCTTTGGCTTATAAAGGTGAGGGCTATCAAGTGATTCGTATGAATAAAAATCGCTATTATGGTCATCCGGATATGATTGCCTATTTACAGCGTCTTGGACAAAAAGCGAAGTCAGTAGGCTTACCAACAATGTTGGTTGGGGATATTGCTATGCCCGGTGGTGGTCGCTTTTTAACGGGGCATGCAAGTCATCAAATGGGATTAGACGCAGATATTTGGTTGCGCATGGGTACCATGACAGACAGTGAAGCGTTAAATTCTGACGGAAAAGGCTTGCTCGTGGTGAATCGCCAAGCACAACGAGTTGATGAAAATGTGTGGAATAACAATCATGCAACGCTAATTAAATTGGCCGCACAAGATCCCAAAGTGACCCGTATTTTTGTGAATCCAGCAATTAAATTAAAACTTTGTCAAACTGCAGGTGATGATCGTGCTTGGTTACATAAAATTCGTCCATGGTTTGGCCATGATTCACATTTCCATGTGCGCATTGCTTGTCCGAAAGATGCGGCTTATTGTGAAGATCAAGCACCTGTACCAGCAGGCGATGGTTGTGGTGATGAGCTTTATTCTTGGTTTGAACCCGCAAAACCAGGTTCAAGCGCTTCTAAACCAAAAGTGACACCACCAGAACCGTTCTTGTGCCAACAAGTGTTGAATTCGCCAAATAGTAGCGAATGGTTAGAGTAGGAGTTAAATAATGGAGTTGGGGATTGATATTTTAGCCATGCTTTTTGCTGCTGCCTTTATTGCCGCATTTATTGATGCGATAGCGGGTGGCGGAGGCTTAATTACCATCCCTGCCTTATTAATGACAGGTATGCCACCAGCAATGGCGTTGGGCACGAATAAATTACAAGCATTTGGCGGCGCATTGTCGGCAAGTATTTACTTTTTACGTAAAAGAGCGGTCAATTTATCGGAGTTTTCTTTCATCTTACTGGTGATTTTTATCGGTTCGGTGATTGGTACCTTGCTTATTCAAAGTTTAGATGCGTCATTAATTAAGAAAGGGCTTCCATTTCTCATTTTAGCGATCGGCTTATACTTTTTGTTTACGCCTAAATTGGGCGAAAGTGATCGCAAACAACGAATTTCTTACGCTGTTTTTGCATTATGTTTTGGCTCATTGCTGGGTTTTTATGATGGTTTTTTTGGACCAGGTGTAGGCTCATTAATGAACTTGGCTTGTGTCACATTGCTTGGATTTAATCTCACCAAAGCAACTGCGCATGCTAAAGTGATGAATTTAACCTCAAATTTTGCGTCATTAATTTTCTTCTTTATTGGTGGTCATGTCATTTGGACTGTCGGTTTAGTGATGATGGCAGGAAGTCTGATAGGTGCAAATTTAGGCGCCAAAATGGTGATGGCAAAAGGCAAACAATTAATTAGACCGATGGTGGTGATTGTGTCATTTATCATGACAATAAAAATGGCGTATGATCAAGGTTGGTTTCATTTTTAACAATTGATTATGACAGATTCTCAGAAAAAATTACGTATTACAGCACGAACAGGCTATGAACCACATTTTTCATGGTCATATTTGCATCCTAAAAATTGGGGCATTTGGCTTGGTATTTTTGTGCTGTTGTTACTCGCTTTTGTGCCATTTCGTTTACGCGATAAAATGGCCGAGAAACTGGCTCGTGCGCTGACGAAAAAAATCGGTAAACCACGTATTCGTGCCGAGATTAATTTGAAACTCTGTTTCCCAGATTGGACGGCTGAGCAGCATGATAAAGTAATTGAAGAGATGTTTGTAACGGTCGCACAAGTCATGCTTGGTATTGGTGAAATTGCCATTCGTTCTAAAAAACATTTACAAAAACGCAGTGAATTCATTGGCCTTGAGCATATCAAGCAAGCTAAAGCTGAAGGGCATAACATCATTTTGATGGTACCACATGGTTGGGCGATAGATGCCTCTGGCATTATTTTGCATACACACGGCATGCCGATGACGTCAATGTATAACCCGCATCGAAATCCGTTGGTGGACTGGTTGTGGACTTTAGCGCGTCAACGTTTTGGCGGAAAAATGCATGCTCGCCAAAATGGTATTAAGCCTTTTTTAGCACACATCAAACAAGGCCAAATGGGGTATTATCTTCCCGATGAAGATTTTGGTGCCGAGCAAAGTGTCTTTGTGGATTTCTTTGCTACTTATAAGGCGACGCTTCCTGGGTTAAACAAAATGGCAAAATTAGCGAAAGCGGTGGTTATTCCAATGTTCCCTCGCTATAACGCCAAGCGTGGCAAGTATGAAATGGAAATTCGCCCACCGATGCAATTAAGCGACGATCCTGAGCAATCGGCCCGTGCGATGAACGAAGAAATAGAGTATTTCGTCACGCCAACACCCGAACAATATGTCTGGATTTTACAGCTTCTTCGTACTCGAAAAGACGGGGAAGATATTTACCCAGATTAATTCATTTTATTTACAAAAGTGCGGTCAAAATTCACCGCACTTTTGCATTTTTATATGCTAGAATGCGAGCCTAAAAACAGGATTTTTTCTTACTCTTTTTTGAGCAATTATTTATGAACAAACAACTTGAATTAATCAAATCATCTATCAAATCTATTCCAAATCATCCAAAAGAAGGCATTATTTTCCGTGATATCACGAGCTTACTTGAAGTGCCTGCAGCTTTTAAAGCCACAATCGATTTGATTGTTGAAAAGTATAAAGATCAAGGACTCACAAAAGTAATTGGTACCGAGTCTCGTGGATTTATTTTTGGTGCGCCAGTTGCATTAGCATTAGGCTTGCCATTTATCCCCGTTCGTAAACCAGGCAAATTACCGCGTGAAGTGATTGCACAGTCTTATCAATTAGAATACGGTCAAGATACCCTTGAATTGCATACAGATGCGATTTCACAAGGTGATAACGTGTTAATCATTGATGACTTGTTAGCAACGGGTGGTACAGTTGAAGCAACCGTAAAATTAGTTCAACGTTTAGGTGGAGATGTGAAACATGCTGCCTTTGTGATTAATTTGCCAGAATTAGGGGGCGAAAAACGCTTACGTGATTTAGGCATTGATTGCTACACCTTAGTCAATTTTGAAGGCCATTAATTTTTAAAGAGATGCGATGAGCTACCAAGTTTTAGCCAGAAAATGGCGACCAAAAAACTTTTCTGAAGTAGTGGGGCAAAGCCATGTACTCACTGCTTTGGAAAACGGTTTAAAAGAAAACCGTTTACATCATGCTTATTTATTTTCCGGCACCCGTGGCGTGGGTAAAACCTCCATTGCTCGTTTATTTGCGAAGGGCTTGAACTGCGTAAATGGTATTACTGCCGATCCTTGCGGTCAATGTGAAAACTGCAAAGCGATCGAAGCGGGCAACTTTATTGATTTAATTGAAATCGATGCGGCTTCTCGTACTAAAGTAGAAGATACGCGTGAGCTATTAGACAATGTGCAATATAAGCCGGTAGTGGGGCGTTATAAAGTCTATCTCATCGATGAAGTGCATATGCTTTCCCGCCATTCTTTCAATGCGTTGTTAAAAACCTTGGAAGAGCCACCTGAATATGTGAAATTTCTACTCGCTACAACGGATCCTCAAAAATTACCGATTACGATTTTATCCCGTTGTATGCAATTTCATCTCAAAGCATTAGATGAACCGCAAATTTCAGCGCATCTTAATCGCGTGCTTACTGCCGAAAATATTCCTTTTGATGCACCTGCATTGGATAAATTAGCCAAAGCGGCGCAGGGGAGTATTCGTGATAGCTTAAGTTTAACGGATCAAGCGATAGCCATGGGCAACGGTAAAGTTTCCACTGATGTGGTGAATACCATGCTTGGGCTTTTAGATGAAGAACAGCCAATTGAAATCATTTACGCCTTACATCAAGGTAACGGTGAGCGTTTAATGAAAACCATCCAAACAGTGGCAGAAAAAGCGGGCGATTGGGATGAATTATTGGCAGAAACAGCTGAGAAATTACATCAAATTGCATTAATGCAGTTACTCGCTAAAAGTGCTACCGATGAAAACGATCACTTAGGCTTTCTGGCTAAACATATTTCACCGGAAGACGTACAATTTTTCTATCAAGTGATTGTATCAGGTCGAAAAGAATTGGCCTCCGCACCAAATCGTCGAATTGGCGCAGAAATGACATTATTGAGGGCGTTGGCATTCCACCCAAAGTTCCTTACGGCAGCACAAACGCCTAAACAAGGCGGGCTATCCCCTGAACAAAATACACAGAAAAGTGCGGTTGAAAATCAGCCTGTTTCTGGTTATGTGGATATGCCGGTGCTGTCGCAAAACATCAAAGCAAATTATTCTGCACAAGCGAAAAAGTCAATGGCTCAATCGGCGATTGTGCATTCTTCACCTTCTCAACCTGTTTCCACTCAAACAACGTCTTCATTAAATTTAGCCAGTCTTGCGGCATTAGAAGCATTGAATCAATTAACGCAAATTGAGCAATCAGAACGCCAACATCATCATGATGAACAGCAAGCCGCAGTGGAAGAAACCTTGCATCATCTTCAAGAGTTAGATGAGCAAAAAAATTCACCCAAAATGACCGAACTTCCTGTGCGAGAGATGACACCACCGAAAGCTGCGCAAACGAAAGCTACGCAAACGAAAGCAGCGGTGTTAAATCCGATTAGTCAACAAGCTGACGAGTTAAAGCAAGGTATTGAGACGGTTGAAAATACCATTGATGACAACGCTGAAATGGACGCGGAAGAGCAAGAAACTCTGGATGCGGAAACCTATCGTTGGGAGTGGAGTAATCCGGATTTAGCTAAAGTGGATAGCGGTGTGCGTCCTTCTGATATTAAACAGGCAATGTTGAAAGATGTGACACCAGAATTGCGTGAGAAAATTATTCAAATTACGCAAAAACAAGATCCTTGGACGGATATTGTCGAACGTTCTGGTGTGATTGGCTTTTCAAAAGAGTTGGCATTAAATTGCTTTATTAAGTCGCAAACAGAAGATGAAATTCAACTCGGACTTCATTCTGAAAAAGCGCATTTAAAACAAGATCGAAATATTAAAAATTTAGTGGAACATCTTGAACGTTTATATGAAAAACCAGTCAAATTGTCGATTTTTGTTGAAGATTCCGATGTTTTAACACCGATGGATTACCGTAAAAAGGTTTATCAAAACTTGCGTGAACAGGCGAGTACGGATTTACAGCAAGATAAAAAACTGCTTTTATTACAAAAAGAGTTTGATGCGAAGTTGGATGTCGAAAGCATTCGACCAGTCTAAAACTCATTTCTCTAAATTTTAACTTTACAAAGGAAAGAATATGGCGTTTAGCTCTCTTTTTACTCTTATTGATGACATTGCATCGATTCTTGATGATGTCGCCTTGATGACCAAAATGGCAGCCAAGAAAACCGTTGGCGTGGTAGGCGATGACTTAGCCTTAAATGCTAATCAGGTAACAGGGGCATCTTCCGATCGTGAATTACCTATTGTTTGGGCTGTCACCAAAGGATCGTTAGTCAATAAAATCATTTTAATTCCAATTGCTTTACTGCTTTCTGCGTTTTTACCTTGGTTGATCGTGCCACTTCTGATGATTGGTGGGGCGTATTTATGTTTTGAAGGTGTAGAGAAAATTCTACATAAATTTATTGCTCATGAAGAGCATGAAGAAAAAACAACCTTTAATGAAGCCGCTAAAATTAAGGGGGCAATTCGTACTGATTTTATTCTTTCCGCTGAAATTATCATTATTGCATTGGGCGAATTAACCGAAGCGAGCTTGCTGACTCGCATTATTTCCCTTTCGGTAGTGGGTATTGGGATTACTATTTTTGTTTATGGCTTGGTCGCATTGATTGTTAGAGCAGATGATTTCGGTTTATACCTTATCAAAAAAGGTGGCGTAGCGAAGTCAATTGGGAACGCAATTTTAGTGATTATGCCTAAATTTATGCGTTCACTTAGTTTTATCGGTACGCTTGCGATGTTCTTAGTCGGTGGTGGTATTTTCGTACATAATGTGGATTTCATTCATCATTTGCTCGCTGATTATCAATTGGCAGATGGCCTATTAGGTAATGTGGCGACGTTAGTCGTGGGTGTGATTGTAGGCGCGATTGCTTGTGCGATTGTATTACCCGCGATGAAATTATTCGGTAAACACTAAAAACGAGATAAAAAATAACCGCACTTTGATGCTTTCAAGGTGCGGTTTTTTTATAGATGAAACAGACTATTTGCGAGAAGTGTAATCGCCGACACAAACCCATTTATAACTGGTTAAGGCTTCTAATCCCATTGGGCCTCGAGCATGAAGTTTTTGAGTACTTACCGCCACTTCTGCACCTAAACCAAATTGTCCGCCATCGGTAAATCGAGTACTTGCATTAACATACACGGCTGCTGCATCCACTTGATTGATAAATTGTGCGGCTAGTCGTTGATTTTCCGTCAAGATACTTTCTGAATGTTGTGTGCCATATTCACGAATGTGAGCAATCGCCGCATCCATATCTTCAACGACTACAACATTGAGATCCAATGAGCCCCATTCTTGGCGTAGCGCTTGTTCAGTCACTTCTTGCACATCAACATTTGCAGCTTGAAGAGTCGAAAGTGCGGTCGATTTAGCATGGAATTTCACTTTTTTCTCGGCTAAATATTTCGCGAGTTTTGGCAGGAAGCTTTTTGCAATTGAACGTTGAACTAAAAGCGTTTCCAACGTATTACATGTGCTTGGACGTTGGCATTTTGCGTTAGCAATCACCGCAAGGGCTTTTTCTTGGTCAGCACTTTCTTCCACAAAAAGATGGCAAACACCCACACCACCGACAATTACCGGAATGGTGGAATGTTGTTTGCAAAGCTCATGTAAGCCCGCACCGCCACGAGGAATAATCATATCCACATAGCGATCCAATTTAAGCAGTTGCATCACAAGTTCACGATTCGGATCGGTAATGGCTTGGACTGCATGGCGCGGTAATCCCGCTTGTTCAAGGGCATTTTGTACCACTTCCACTAAAATTTTGTTGGAATGTTGTGTTTCTTTTCCTCCACGTAAAATCACGGCATTGCCCGTTTTTAAGCAAAGGCTCGCCACATCAATGGTGACATTTGGACGCGCTTCGTAAATGGTACCTATCACGCCAAGCGGGGTACGAACTCGTTCGATCTTTAATCCGCTATCTAAGGTGCCACCATCAATGATTTTACCTACTGGATCGGCAAGAGAAATCACATGGCGCACATCATTCGCAATACCTTTTAGGCGATCTTCAGTTAATAAAAGACGATCAATTAATGCTTCAGATAAGCCATGTTGTTTCGCAATTTCAATATCTTTTTGGTTTGCGGCTAGAATACGGTCAGCTTGTTGTTCTAATTGTTCCGTAATGATACTGAGCGCATGATTTTTTTCAGTAGTGTTTAACTGCGCTAAAATAAACGCTGCATCTTTAGCCTGTTTGCCCATTTGTTCTAACATAATTATTCCTTTTAATTATTTCGTTTTCTTCGGTAATTTATCATTTGTTTCATCTTCTTGCTCTTGGAAATCGAAAACGGGTAAGGCCCAGCCAAATCGAACAGCAAGTAAACGCAATGAAAAACCACTGAATAAAGTCAGTAAAATCGTAAATGTATGATCTAATTGAATATGTTGGAGTGCCATATACATCGCAGCGGAGAAGAAAGACACGCTCGCGTAAAGTTCTTTTTGGAATACAAGAGGAATGCGGTTACAAAGTAAATCACGCAACACACCACCAAATGCCCCTGTTACGGTTGCCGCAATGGATGTCACGGTAAAGCCATAACCCATATCAATGGCAATTTGCGCACCGATAATGGAATACACGATTAATCCTAAAGCATCTAATACTAAGAAAATGGTGCGAAAGTAGCGCATAAAATGTTTGATGAAGGGCGCGATAAAAACGGTTAATACAGCTGCACCAGCCACCATAATGAAATATTCAGGATGTTTAACCCAGCCAAGCGGGTAGTGCCCTAGTAATACATCGCGTACCGATCCACCGCCAATCGCCGTGACACAGGCGATAATAATGACCCCGAAAATATCCATTTTTTCTCGTCCGGCAGCTAATGCGCCGGTAATTCCTTCGGCGGTAATGCCAATAATATAAAGTATGCTTAATAGCATTTTTTTTGTGGTTCCTAAAGTAGGGGTATCATTTTGCTTATTTTAAAAGGGAATGAGGCAAAATGCACGAAAGCCATTAAAAAAAGCCGTAAATTTTGGCATAATGACGCCTTCTTTTTCTAATCGAGAATTTTATGTCAGAAGAACAATCCAAACCCTTGGCAGTATTTCTTGCGATATTGCCAATTGGGTTGCTATTAATGGTCGATTTTTTTATAGAATCTTTGCAACTTGCTGAAAAATTGATTCCTCATTTAGCCTTTAGCGTGCTGATTGCCCAATTGCTTTGTTTAGTTGCCTTTATTAAAGGGGAAATTTGTCCAGGGCAGCGTGGACGTTTAATCAAAGCAAATGCTTGTTTTGCACTTTATTGGTTCGTTTGGCTAGGGATGAGCTTGGCCTCACCACATCATTACGTGATAACGGATATTGTCAGCTTATGCGGATTATCTGCCGTATATGCAGTGTGGAAACAACCTAAAGATGACGTCGCTCGCCGTGGTTTTCTCTTAATGGCATCTTTGGTGAGTGGATTTGGTGTCATTGCCTATCTGATGATTTTCTTTGGCAATCCAACACCGAATTTCATGCAATATAACCCACTGGCACAAGCTGTGGTGGGCGTATTGTTGGCGAATTTATGCTTGTCCGTTTCTCGTAATCGTTTACAAGGTTTTATAGCATTGCTGCCATTATTGATGATTTTACTGCTTGCGCTTAATGCATTGGCAGTACTTATTTTTATTATTTATCAAGGTGTAAGTACGGTCAGTTTTATCAGTGCTTGGGCATACGGCATTTATTTCCTGCTTCACTTAGTGATAGCGGGTGTATTGCTCTTACACAGTGTAAATAAATGGAAGCTCAGCTATAACAGCCTACTCATTTTATTCTTTATGACTAGTAGCTTGCCAGTCTGGGCGATGTTTATTTAATGGATAAAGCAAAATCTCTTAAAACAAAAAAGTGCGGTAAATTTCACCGCACTTTGTCTTTACATTAAACCAATTACTCAGCTGCTTTCTTTTTCAAGTATTGATAGAGCTCGTCTTTAATCCGTAATTTTTCTTTTTTCAAGTTCTCAATTTCCGTATGAGTAGCGAGTTCTATGTTATCAATCTTATTTTTGATCTCTTGGTCTAATGCATTGTGTTTTTCAAACAAGCGATCAAAATAAGCATCTTTGTTTTTAAGCTTAGTGATTAAATCGCGAAATTCAGGAAACATAGGTTACTCCTCTTGGTTAACGTTCATTTTCATTATAGAACTTTTTTTTTCTGTTTCTAGTGTCTCATTCTCAGAATTTGACAGAGATCACAAAATTAAATCATGGCTAAGTGCGGTCATAAAATGGGATGTTTTTGACGAGATTAATAAAAGAAATATCAGGCTTTTAACTGGTTTATTTGCTCAAAGCACGCTAGAATAAAGGTATCTGTTTCATAATGAAAAATAGGGAATTCCAATGATCGATCCAAATTTACTCCGTAATAATCTGGCTGAAGTAGCAGAAAAATTAAAAGTAAAACGTAACTTTATTCTTGATACGGAAAAACTTACCGCATTAGAAGAACAACGCAAAGATTTACAAGTAAAAACTGAAACATTACAAGCTGAACGTAACGCACGTTCCAAAGCTATTGGTGCAGCAAAAGCACGTGGTGAAGACATTGAGCCATTATTGGCCGAAGTGGATAACATGGGTGAACAGCTTAACGAAGCGAAAACGCAACTTGATGCCGTGTTAGCAGAAATCAATCAAATTGCGTTAAGCATTCCAAACATCCCGGCAGATGAAGTGCCATTAGGTAAAGACGACACTGAAAATAAAGAAATTTTACGTTGGGGTACACCGCGTACGTTTGATTTTGAGATCAAAGATCACGTGTCATTAGGTGAAGATGCTAATGGCTTAGATTTTGCAGCAGGGGCTAAATTAGCGGGTGCGCGCTTTGCGGTCATGAAAGGTCAAATTGCTAAAATGCACCGTGCATTAGCACAATTCATGTTAGATCTTCATACCGAACAACATGGTTATTTAGAAGCTTATGTACCTTATTTAGTTAACCATGCGACTCTTTATGGAACAGGTCAATTACCAAAATTTGGTGAAGATTTATTCCATACTTTAGCGTTAGAAGGTGAGCAACCTTACGCATTAATTCCAACAGCGGAAGTGCCAGTGACTAACCTTGTACGTGATGTGATTATTGATGAAGCAGAATTGCCAATCAAAATGACCGCACATACACCATGTTTCCGTTCTGAAGCGGGATCGTATGGCCGTGATACCCGTGGCTTAATTCGTATGCACCAATTTGATAAAGTGGAAATGGTACAAATCGTCGATCCTGATAAATCTATGGAAGCGCTTGAAGAATTAACAGGCCATGCAGAAAAAGTACTACAACTTTTAAATTTACCCTATCGTAAAGTATTGCTTTGTACTGGTGATATGGGCTTTGGTTCTTGCAAAACTTACGACTTAGAAGTGTGGGTGCCTGCACAAGATACTTACCGTGAGATTTCTTCTTGCTCTAACATGTGGGATTTCCAAGCGCGTCGTATGCAAGCTCGTTGCAAAGCGAAAGGGGATAAGAAAACTCGCTTAGTGCACACATTAAACGGCTCTGGTTTAGCAGTAGGACGTACATTAGTGGCTGTGCTTGAGAACTATCAAAATGCAGATGGCTCAATTACAGTACCAGAAGTATTACGTCCTTACATGGGCGGATTAGAAGTGATTGGCAAATAATTAACAATATATTAATTCAATTTAGGGCTAATGTTTATTAGCCCTTTCTTTCATTTAGAGAAATGAGATTTTTATTCTAGTCTTTGAGATAAATCCACATCAATATTTGCGCATTTATGGGTAATCTTACAAGGTATCAATTTTTAGGAGAATCATAATGACTGATAAACGACCGTTTCCATTACCAACTGGATATTTTGCGATTCCATTAGGTTTAGGTGCCTTGTCTTTAGCTTGGCTACATATGGGCGATACGCTCTCTTTTTCTCGGAATGTGAGTGATATTATTGGCGTAACGTCTGTTTCAGTATGGGCACTTTTCGTCTTACTTTATATTTATAAAATGATTTATTTCTCTCACGAAGTACGCGATGAATATTGTTGTCCGATACGTTTTTCTTTTCTCGCTTTAATACCGATTACAACGATGTTAAGCGGGGATATTCTGTATCGTTGGTTTCCTCTCATTGGTGAGGGATTAATTTGGATCGGGACAATTGGACAATTATTGTTTGCTTCCGTGCGTATTAGTGCGTTATGGAAAGATGGCACATTTGAGGAAAAATCGACATTGCCACCATTTTATTTGCCCTCTGTCGCAACTAATTTCACCAGTGCATCATCATTGGCCTTGTTAGGCTATCACGATTTAGGCTATTTGTTCTTAGGGGCGGGGATGATTGCTTGGATTATTTATGAACCGGTGTTATTCCAGCGCTTACGCGTGTTGCAAATTGAACCACAATTTCGTCCAACCATGGGGATCATTTTAGCGCCGGCATTCGTGGGATCGTCGGCTTACTTATCGCTTAATGGGGGAGAGATCGATCTTTTCGTTAAGTTCTTATGGGGATACGGTTTTTTACAAATGTTCTTTTTAATTCGCCTGTTCCCTTGGATTAGTGAAAAAGGGCTAAATATTGGCTTCTGGGCTTTTTCATTCGGATTAGCTTCTTTAGCGAATGGGGCCGTTTTTTTCGTTCATCATAATGTACTGAGTGGCTTGGCAAATGGTGCATTTATCTTTGCTAACCTGATGATGAGTGGTTTAGTACTGATAACACTAGGAAAAATTTTCAAAGGACAATTTTGGTTAAAGTAATTTAAATAAAAAGTACGGTTAAAAAATGATTTGCACCCCAAAAGTTGGACTAAACAGCCAATAATTGAGGTGCAAATTTTATATGCCTATATCATAATATTTCCTACAATGCTACGAGTTTCCTCTCGCACTTCGGTGAGTTTCACTTTCACTAAATCGCCGATTTTGTAGCGACGTTCTCCTTGAATATACAAGGCCAATTCATCAGTGTTCACTTGCATTTCAGCTTTATTCAGATGCAGTGTAGAGGCCGGTACGAACATTGATGCACCATTTTCCAATAATTGAACACGTAAACCGCCACGCATTACATCTTGCACTTCTGCATCAAATTCAGTATTTTCAGCGACTTTGTCAGCAAGATAGCGACAATATAACCAGTCTGCGATATCACGCTCAACCAAGCGATTTTGGCGACGGGCTTCTTGTAAGCGAGCAAGGACTTCATCTTGTGGTTTTTCACAAGCTTGCTGTGTGAGCACGGCTTTAATTAAACGATGGTTCACCATATCGGAATATTTACGGATAGGCGATGTCCAGGTTGCATAACCTTCTAATCCAAGCCCAAAATGTGGAGCAAGTTCCGATTTAAATTCCGCAAAGGTTAAATAACGACGTAAACGGAATTCTAAATAGTCACCTTCAATTGGTTCAATATCATGACGCATTTGGCAATAACCCTTTAAGGTTGCCAAATTTTCCACAGAATAACGCTCAGCAAGCTCAGCTTGATTTTCTTCATTAGCTAAATTTGCCATTAAGAAATTATGCGCGTTTTCTAAGAATTTCTTATCAAACCCCGAGTGTGTATTAAAAATACCGGTTTGTGCTTGTTCAGCTAAGAATTGAGCAGCACAAATGTTGGCAATGATCATGGATTCTTCTACGATTTGATTTGCAATACGACGATATTCCGCTTTAATTTCTTTCACTTTGCCATTTTCAGCGAGAATAAAGGAGTAATCCGGTTTTTCTTTAAATAAAAGAGAATGCGTTTTACGCCATTGAATACGCGCTTGAGTAAATTGATGTAACCAATCAATTTGCTGGGTAATTTCAGATGTTTCCGGTTGCCATGCATCAGGTACTTGTTCTAAATAATCTGAAATCTTGTTATAGGCTAATTTTGCTTTAGATTGTACATAAGCCGATACAAAATGCGGTTTAGCCGTGATGTTACCTGCAAGATCCGTTTCAATGTAACACACTAATGCAGGACGAGTTTCATTTGCCATTAATGAGCATAATTCATCAGACAATTCACGCGGCAGCATTGGGATGTTGAAGCCTGGCAAATAATTGGTGAAACAACGCTGTTTCGCATCTTTTTCAATTTGTGAATCTAATGCAATGTAAGCTGTTGGATCAGCAATCGCAACGACTAATCGCCAGCCGGTTTGCGTACCATTTTGTTCGATAGGTTCGATGTAAAGAGCATCGTCCATATCCTGTGTGCTTTCAGAGTCAATAGTGACAAAATGAAGTGCGGTCAGATCTTCACGGGTTTGTTGATCTAACATTTCATAACTTTCTGCACCTTGCACAGAATAACGAGATTGCTCATGACGTGCCAATGTTACCCACCAAGGGGCAAATTCATCATCAGCACGGCAGATAAATTGATTGATAGTGGCATAGAAAAAGCGATCATCACGTAATGGGTGCGTTTTCAAATTTGCTACGACCCAGTCGCCTTCTTGTAATTCTTCTTTTACGGATTTAACTTGTTGTGCACCAATGGGTTGGTTGATACTTGGGTGATCAACCAAAACTTGCAATTTCTTGTCTTTATTGAATCGCACTTTGGCAATAAAGCGAGTGAGCATTGGTTCAATTAATTCTTCAGGTTCAGCTTGCTCTTTATCGCCTTGTTTTTCAATGGTAGCTTTGATTTTGTCACCGTGCATAACCTTTTTCATTGCGGCAGGTGCAATGAAGTAGCTTTTCTTATCGCACTCGAGAAAGCCATAAGCTTTATCAGTACCTTTTACCACGCCTTCAACGCGTTCTTTGCTGTCATGGATTTGTTGTTTAAGTTGTGCAAGTAGTGGATTATCTTGGAACATAATTATCAATCATAGAGTAGACTTTAATTCTTAGTCTGCTAAATAGAGTAAAAATAATAATGACGGATCGGAGTCCGCCCTTACAAAAGGAAAAGGCAGGTCATTCAAACCTGCCAGTAAATTTAATGGAAAATTATTCTTCGCCTAATTCACCCATTGCAGTGATGCTGAAACCTGCATCTACGTGAACGATTTCACCGGTAATACCCGATGCTAAATCAGAACATAAGAATGCTGCTGAGTTGCCCACATCTTCGATAGTAACAGTGCGGCGTAACGCTGCGGTTTTCTCGAATGTAGCAAGCATTTTCTTAAAGTTTTTAATACCTGATGCGGCTAAAGTACGGATTGGACCTGCAGAGATTGCATTCACTCGAATACCTTCTTTACCTAAATCTGCTGCCATTACGCGAGTTGCCGCTTCAAGAGATGCTTTTGCTAAACACATGACGTTGTAGTTAGGAATAGCGCGCTCTGCTCCTAAGTAAGAAAGCGTTAATAATGCAGCGTTTGGATTTAAGTAAGGACGTGCCGCTTGTGCCATAGCAACGAAGCTGAATGCACTGATGTCGTGAGCAATACGATAGCCTTCACGCGTTGCAGCATGTACGTAATCACCATCTAATTGATCGCCTGGTGCAAATGCGATAGCGTGTACGAAACCATCAAATTTTTCCCAACGTTTGCTTAATTCAGCAAAGCAGTTTTGGATGCTTTCATCGGTCGCTACGTCTAAAGGAAGTACGATGTCAGAACCAAATTCTTTTGCAAATTCTTCTACGCGTGGTTGTAATTTATCGTTTAAATAAGTGAAAGCAAGTTCAGCGCCTTGTTCTTTCATTGCTTTTGCAATCCCGTAAGCAATAGAACGGTTGCTTGCAAGACCTGTTACTAAAATACGTTTACCAGTTAAGAAACCCATATTTTTTCCTATGTTTGAGTTAAAAAAATCGACGAGATTATACTTGTTTTGTATGCTTTCAGCAATCAATCACACTTTGTACCAGTTACGCCGGATTATCAATATCTTTAAATTCTACATCCAAGCCATATTCAGCCGCTAACCATTCACCTAATGCTTTAATGCCATAGCGTTCAGTCGCATGGTGACCAGCCGCAAAGAAATGAATACCTTGCTCACGAGCAGAGTGAATTGTTTGCTCCGAAACCTCACCGGTAATAAAGGCATCACAACCTTGTGCTGCAGCTAAATCAATATAGCCTTGTCCGCCTCCGGTACAAATGCCAATTTTATGAATTAAGTGCGGTCCGTTTTCGGTGCAAATTAATGGTTTACGTTGAAGCACTTGTTCAATACGTTGCGCAAACTCTTCAGAGGTAACAGGATCTTTTAATGTTCCCCAAACAGGAATGCTGGTTGAGCCATTTTCTAAAGGTTGAAGATCGTCAATTCCCAATAACTGAGCAAGTTTTGCGTTGTTGCCTAATTCTGGGTGAACATCCAAAGGCAAGTGGTAGCTGTATAAATTAATGTCATTCACAAGCAAAGTTTTGATACGTTTGCCTTTCATGCCGCGAATACATGGATTTTCACTTTTCCAAAAATAGCCGTGGTGGACAAGTACCGCATCAGCTTGTTGTGTAACGGCATAATCAATCAAAGCCTGGCTTGCGGTGACACCCGTAATGATCTTTTTGATCTCCGTTTTGCCTTCTACTTGCAAACCGTTAGGTGCATAATCGTTAATTCTGTCTGTGCTAAGTTTTTCGTTTAGTAAACGTTCAAGTTCTAGGTTGTTCATGATTTTTAAGAAAAAGAAAAAGGTGAGATATGGTAAGAGATTTCAAAAAAAATGGCTAGTGCAAAAGGAGTGGGGGGGGAATGCACTAGCCAGTAGTGTGTTTGTCATAACACAAGTTTACTATCTAACTAAAACGATATTCACTATATATTAAATTATATAAAGATCAAGAAAAATTTTAGATATTTTTTAATCGAATCATTGACAGATTTTTCAGCTCTCAATGGTAGCTTTTTTACAAAATTTTATAGGCAGAATTCGCTCAGTTAGTTGCATAATAGAGCAATTAACTCAAGATATGATTAAGAATGTAACTAATTGTTTTAATTTTGTTTTATTCCAAGAAGTATACTTCTTTTAGTTGGTATTGACATACCAACTAAACAAACACTGATAAAAATATTTTTAATTAACATTTAACATAAGTAATCGGAGTAAATCATGCCAAAAATTTCATTATCAAGTAAATGGTCTTGTGATGGACGTGAGTTAAAACCTAAATCAGGTGGTAGTTCTAGTGATGTTTGGATTTTAACTGGTAGAGAAATTAAACCTAAATATGTTGGTACTTCTAAAGATGTTTGGGTGTGGGATGGACGGGAATTAAAGCCTAAATATGTAGGCACGTCTAAAGATGTTTGGGTCGTAGATGGAGATAAAATTAAGCCTAAATATAGTCCATCATCCAATAATACCTATGAATTAAATGGTAGCCCTATCCTAGTTGCTTTTGGTCAAGTTGTTTTAAAACTTTGGTAAGATAGAGGTAATTATGTCTAAAAAAATTAGAAATTCTGCAATTTATAAAGATTTAATTATTGAATCTGCTGAAGATTATACCGTTACTATCAGATGCCGTGACAGAAAAACACGAAACATGTTAAGAGAAATTTCTGAAGATCTTGGTTTTGAATATTCTGACGAATGGAATACTCGTTATTTTGGCCATCGATTAATTAATTTCATCAACGGCGTTGATACCCGTAGAGAAACTACAAAACTCGCAGAGGATAAATTCCCAGAAGAACTTATCTCAGATACTGATACTACAGAGTATATTTCTGATGAGGATTGGGAATGGTGGTGTGGATTATCAGATACACTAAAATATATTGTGCTATGGAATATTGAAGATAAATTTCTTGATGAAGACTATGGCCTAACTCCTGAATATGATGATTTAAGTCAGGAAATTTCTACAGAACTAGATCTTTATGACAGAAATGGTGCAATCGCTTTCTATTTGAAAGATTATATTGTAGGTGTGCATTTCTCAGATGGTAATTTTGAACCTGGAATAACTCATAAATTTGTCATTCCGGATAATGTGTATAATATTAGAGAGTTGCCTAAATTGTCACATATTAAGCAATTGTCTTCATTATCGTTCCATGGTTGGGGTGGCGGTTTTGGTTCGGAGGAAATTGATTTGCTTGCTCAAATTCCTCAACTAAAAGAACTGGATCTTACTACTAATAGTGTTTTTGGAGATGCTCTAGAAAAATTATCCTCGTTGACTAATTTAAGAACTCTTTCTTTACCATATTCGGGGGATTGGAGTGCTGATGAGTGTAGTATGTTAGCCGCATTAGGTGATAAATTACCAAATTGTGTAATTAATCTACATGTTGGTACTTATGAGGATATTAGTAATCTTGCTGCATTAAAAAACCTTAATGTATCATCACTTTCATTCAGAGATTGGGATGAGTCTGTAAAAGAAGATGTAATAGATTTGATAATTTCATTCTCTAGTATTAAAGAATTAGACCTTTCTGGTAATAAAGTAGATATTCAATTATTAGCTAAATTAGCGTCTTTGCCTAATTTAAGCACTCTTTATTTAGAAGATACTAAGAATTTTGATTACTACAGCATAGAACCTGATAGTGATGAGTGTAATCAACTTCAAAGTGCATTACCAAATTGTAAAATTCGGTATAGCATATAATAAGTTGGATTTACGATTGACTGACTTTATAAATAACACCGTGTGTAATACATGCGGTGTTTATTATTTTTATTGTGGAATGGCAAGTATATAGAAAGAAATATTACTTATTCGTTTTGGTGTTCCCATATTTAAATAAATATCAAGTATTGGAGAAAATGTGGAAAAGTCTTTACCTCCTAAACCCTGTTTTTCAGAAGTTAATAAATATCTAAATAAATGGAAAAATCTTGAAGGTTATACTTCACAAGAAGAGGCATTAAATAAACTTTTTCTAGAGTTATTACCTGGAAATTCTGAAATAGCTGATATTTTATTAAAGGCATCATGTTTAAATGATTTTTATAGTACAAATATTTTTGCTATTCACTCTGTTGTAGAGCATATTTTAAGTGTTAAAGATCTAGATAAACGTTTAAAGTCTGGCGATATTAATTTGGTTAGTGAATTAGGAAACGTAAAAATTGGTGATAACAAAAGGTATTTTTATTCTTTTGCGACTAAATATTGTAGCCATCATAATCCAATTGCTTTCCCAATTTATGATAGCTATGTGGAGAGAGTTCTCCTCTATTTTAATAAAGTAGATAAGTTTTCATCCTTTAGAAAGGAAGATTTAAAAAACTACAGAAAATTTAAAGGGATTTTGTTAGATTTTCAAAGATATTATAAATTAGAGAGATTTAACTTAAAAAAAATTGATCGATATCTCTGGTTATTAGGTAAGGAGTTTTTTCCAAAAAAATAATAGCCTATTTTAATATAAAATAAAAGGCTAGATTCTTTATAGCATCTAGCCTTTTCAGATTTTTTTAGTAGAACCATCTTTTTTACAAATACAAACTTGGCTGATCCTCAGTTGGACGTGTTTTAAATCGGCGGTGTAACCACATGTATTGTTCCACGCCTTTTAAGATTTCTTTTTCCACGACTTTATTCATTCTTGCAGCAATTGCAGTTTCATCTGAAAGATCAGAAAAATCCACTGGTGGAGAAATGCTGACCGTATAGCCTGAACCGTCTTTATTACGTAGTGGCGCAAAAGGGACGACTTTACAATTTGGCGCGGATTTAAGCAGATAATAAGTCCCCGTAGTCGTTGCCACTTCTTGTACGGCAAAGAAAGGCACGAATACGGCATTTTTTCTGCCGTAATCATGATCGGGCGCATACCAAATGGTTTCACCTTTGCGTAAGGCTTTGAGCATGCCACGCAGATCTTTTCGGTTTAGCATATCTTTATTTGAACGTAAGCGACCTTTAATTTGTAACCAATCAAAAGCTGGATTATCGTTGGGACGATAAACACCTACACCAGGATGATCTAAGCCCACAATACGGGCGCCTAACTCAAGAGTGAGGAAATGAACTCCCACAAAGATAATGCCGTCTTGAACATTTTCTTTTAAATAATTTAAGCCTTCAATTTTTGACCATTTTTTAATGCGCGCATCAGACCAAAACCATGCCATGCCGGTTTCAATAATCGCCATACCGACAGCACGCAAGTTTTCTTGTAAAATGGTTTCACGTTCTTGCTCGGGTATTTCTGGGAAGCAGAGCTCAAGATTTCGGCGTGCGATAGCGGCACGGCGTTTTCCTACTTTTAATTTTGAGAGAAGCCAGCCTAAGCCATTACCGATGTGGCGTAGAATTGGATAGGGAAGTAACAAAAGGCTTCGCCAAATCGCCACACCAAGCCAAAATCCCCAGTATTTTGGTGCAAGAAAGTGCGGTTGAAATTGAGGGAGTTTTTCGTTTTTCATAATTCTTTTCTGGTTAGTTTGGCATGTAGTTTATCGCAAATTTGAGTTGTGGTAAAATTGCGCCGAATTTTTATTATTCCAACAGAGAGATTTCAAAATGGCTCAATATTCTGCCAATTTTAATCAAGCAAAAGTATTAGTGTTAGGCGATGTCATGCTTGACCGTTACTGGTTTGGTGCGACTAATCGTATTTCACCGGAAGCACCGGTTCCTGTGGTTCGTGTACAAGATAATGAAGAGCGTGCAGGTGGTGCAGCAAACGTGGCAATGAATATTGCTTCTCTTAATGTACCTGTGCAAATTTTAGGTTTAATTGGTCAAGATGAAACAGGGACAGCCTTAACTAATTTATTACAGCACCAAAAAATTGATTGTAATTTTGTGGCATTGGATACCCATCCAACCATTACGAAATTGCGTATTTTGTCTCGCCATCAACAATTACTTCGTCTAGATTTTGAAGAAGATTTTCAAAACGTGGAATGCAATGAGTTGCTTGGGAAATTAGAATCGGAAGTGAAAAACTTTGGTGCGTTAGTGCTTTCTGATTACGGTAAAGGTACGTTAAAAGATGTGCAAAAGATGATCCAAATTGCACGTAAAGCGAACATACCAGTGTTAATCGATCCAAAAGGTACGGATTTTGAGCGTTATCGTGGTGCGACTTTACTGACACCAAATATGTCAGAGTTTGAAGCCGTAGTAGGTAAGTGTGATTCTGAAGAAGAGATCATTGAAAAAGGTTTAAAATTAATTTCAGACATTGAATTGACCGCACTTTTAGTAACGCGCTCTGAAAAAGGCATGACATTACTTCGCCCAAATCAAGAACCGTTCCATTTACCAACCGTTGCAAAAGAAGTGTTTGATGTAACGGGTGCAGGTGATACCGTAATCAGTGTCTTAGCAACTGCACTTGCAGATGGCCGTTCTTTTGAAGAATCTTGTTACTTAGCCAATGTGGCGGCAGGTATAGTGGTTGGTAAATTAGGTACATCAACCGTTTCTACTGTGGAATTAGAGAATGCAATTCATGGACGTTCTGAAACAGGCTTTGGTATTATGTCAGAAAGCCAATTAAAAACTGCGGTAGCTCATGCTAAAGCGCGCGGTGAGAAAATTGTGATGACAAACGGTTGTTTTGACATTCTTCATCCTGGTCATGTGTCTTATTTAGAAAATGCTCGCAAACTTGGTGATCGTTTAATTGTTGCGGTGAATACGGATGATTCAGTCAAACGCTTAAAAGGTGAAAGTCGTCCAATTAACAATCTGAATGCACGTATGGCAGTATTGGCTGGTTTAGCTTCTGTGGATTGGGTGGCCTCTTTTGATGAAGATACACCACAACGTTTAATCGGCGATATTTTACCGGATTTATTGGTAAAAGGCGGCGATTACAAACCAGAAGAGATTGCAGGCAGTAAAGAAGTGTGGGCGAATGGCGGCGATGTTCGCGTATTAAATTTCGAAAATGGCTGTTCAACTACGAACGTGATTGAGAAAATCAAAGCGCTGAAAGATTAATTTATTAAGGAATGAGTGGAATAAAGCTTGCCTTTATCCTACTCAATCGTTAAAATTCAGGCTTCTTGTCATCGCTGAGTTAGGGATCGGCGAATGATGTATTAATAACACTACCTTTTAGGAGTAAAAAATGTCTCTAAGTACTGAAAAAAAAGCAGCTATCGTTGCTGAATTTGGTCGCGATGCGAAAGATACTGGTTCTTCTGAAGTTCAAATCGCATTATTAACTGCACAAATCAACCACTTACAAGCTCACTTTGCTGAACACAAAAAAGACCACCATGGTCGTCGTGGTTTATTACGTATGGTTTCTCGTCGTCGTAAACTTTTAGACTACTTAAAACGTACTGATCTTGCTTTATACCAAAGCACTATCGCTCGTTTAGGTTTACGTCGCTAATTTTTATTACGATAGTAAAAATAAAAGCCTTCGGATTACCGAGGGCTTTTTTATTTTCTACATATTAGAAAAATAAAAAACGGTCAAAAATTTGACCGCTCTTTTTTAGTTCATTAGTTTGCAATGCCTTTATGACGAAGTAATGCGTCTAGTTGAGGTTCACGTCCACGGAAGCGTTTGAATAATACCATTGGTTCTTCAGAGCCACCGCGAGTGAGAATTTCATCTAAGAAGGATTTCCCCGTAACTGGATTGAAAATCCCTTCTTCTTCAAAACGAGAGAAGGCATCAGCAGATAGCACTTCAGCCCATAAATAGCTGTAATAACCGGCCGCATAACCGCCCGCAAAAATATGGCTAAAGCTATGTGGCGCTCTTGCCCATTCAACACCTTTAATCACGGCAACTTTATCTTTCACAGCTTTTAAGGTATCAAGCACTTGGTTAGCTTTACCCACTTCAAAAGTATGATGAAGGGTAAAATCAAACAAGCCAAATTCAAGCTGACGTAACACAAACATTGCCGCTTGATAGTTTTTCGCTTTGAGAAGTTGATTTAATTTTTCTTCTGGCAATGGTTCGTGCGTTTCAAAGTGACCCGAAATAAAATCAAGGGCTTCTTTTTCCCAACACCAGTTTTCCATAAATTGACTTGGAAGCTCTACCGCATCCCAAGGTACACCATTGATACCCGCGACATCTGGAACATCAACTTTGGTGAGCATGTGATGAATACCATGACCAAACTCGTGGAAGAGAGTCGTGACTTCATCATGGGTGAATAGCGCAGGTTTATCACCAATAGGCGCATTGAAGTTACAAGTTAAATAGGCAACAGGTTTTTGAATTGAACCGTCGGCATTGCGTTTTCTGCCGATACAATCATCCATCCATGCGCCACCACGTTTATTTTCGCGTGCATAAAGATCGAGATAGAAACTACCGCGTACTTCATCAGTTTCATCAATTAAATCAAAGAAACGCACATCTTTATGCCAAGTATCTACGCCAAAACGTTCAACTGCACGAATATTAAAAATACGCTTAATTAATTCAAATAAACCCGAAATAACGCGATCTTCAGGGAAATAAGGACGAAGTTCTTCATCATTGATCGCATATAAATGTTGTTTTTGTTTTTCGGAATAGAAACTGATATCCCAAGGCGCAAGTTCAGTGACGCCAAATTCTTTTTCACAATAAGCTTTGAGTTCCGCTAATTCTTTCTCACCTTGTGCTTTTGAACGATCCGCAAGGTTATTTAAGAAGTCTAACACTTGTTGTGGGTTTTCAGCCATTTTGGTGGCAAGTGAACGTTCTGTGTATGTATTGAAACCTAGCAATTTAGCTAATTCCACGCGTAACGTCATGATTTCTTCAATAATCGCCGTATTATCCCATTTACCGGCATTTGGACCTTGATCAGAAGCGCGAGTCGCATAAGCACGATACATTTCTTCGCGCAGTGCTGCATTTTCACAATAGGTCATGATTGGCAAATAACTTGGGATTTCTAACGTAAAGCGATAGCCTTTTAAGCCTTTACTTTCGGCAGATTGTTTTGCCGCAAGTAATGCAGATTCAGGAAGACCTGCTAATTCACTTTCATCTTCAATGACTTTTTCCCAGCCCATGGTGGCATCGAGTACATTATTACTAAATTGTGAGCTTAACTCAGATAAGCGCGCGACAATCTCTCCATAACGTTTTTGTTTTTCTTCGGATAAACCGATACCTGAAAGCTCAAAATCACGTAATGCATTTTCAATGGCTTTCTTTTGCGCGACGGAATAAGTCGCAAACTCAGGGCTATTTTTTAGGGCCAAGTAGGCATTGTATAATCCTTTATGCTGGCCTACCCAAGTACTGTATTCAGAGAGTAGTGGTAAGCAGGATTGGTATGCATCGCGTAATTCTGGGCTGTTTTTAACCGAATTTAAATGGAAAATTGGTGACCAAGCACGACTTAAGTGCTCGCCTGCTTCAGAAAGCGGTTCAATAAAGTTTTCCCAAGTAGAGTGCGGTTGTTTTAAAACTTGTTCAATAGCTTGACGATTTTCTTCGATAAGTTCTTGGATTGCCGGTTGAATATGTTCCGGTTTAATTTGAGAAAATGGAGGTAAGCCTTCAATATGAAGTAATGGATTAGACATAAATATTCCTTTTGCTAATAGTTTGTTTAGTAAATTGCGACAAATTCTATAATATCAAGGTTGAAAAATCTAAAAAATCAGTGATAATTGCGTATCACTTTTATTTAGGATTTATGATGGACGACACTTCTTTTTTTTCTATTATCATTTTTTTTGGAATCATTGCTATTGCTATCGTTGCAGGTGTGGTTTCACTTAAGTTTTTCTCAAAGACTTCTTTAACCAAAGTCATGTATATTGTTCTTGGTTGCATTTCTTTAATATTAGGTGTTATTGGTATTTTTTTACCTATTCTCCCGACAACTCCTTTTTTACTGCTTACACTTTATTCTTTTGCGAAAGGTTCTTCTCGTTTAGAGCAATGGTTTTTAGGGACGAAGCTTTATCAAAAACACCTAAAATCCTTTAATGAACGTCGTGCATTGACGAAAAAAGCAAAAATTTCTATCCTAACGTTTTCAACCACAATGCTTTTAATTGGCTTTTATTTTACTCCAAGCGTTGTGGGGCGAGCGATCATTGCTATTTTAATTGCGGTAAAATATTGGTTCTTTTTCTTTTGGATTAAAACCGAAGACGTTGAAAATGGATAATTCTTTCCTTACTTGGCTTAAAAGTGCGGTCATTTTCGGTGTCGTTTTGGGATTGAGTGGTTGTGATAAATTAAACAGCCAGAAATCGATAAACACAGAAACGGATGATCAACCAACACAAAGCCAGCCTATCAAACAAGAGAATACTTCAAAATCGAATCGTACATTACTGACTCGGGCGTTTACTCATTCCCCTTCTTTTGAGCCTTGGTTTGTTCGTTATCCAGAACAAGAGAGCTTATTGCGTGATTTGTATGAAGGCTTAACGGCTTATGATCCAGAGGGAAAAATCGTGCCAGGTATCGCAGAACGTTGGCAAACGAAAGATAATAAAACCTGGATTTTTACCTTGCGTGAAGGGCTTCGTTGGTCAAATGGTGATCCTTTAGTCGCCCAAGATGTCATACTTTCTTGGCAAGCGTTATCTCAATCAAATAGCCCATTAAGATCCTATTTAGCTTATCTCAATTTAAAAAATGCAAAAGGTGTTTTAGAGAAAAATAAACCTTTTAAGAGTTTGGGAATTTATGCGGAAAGTGAACGCACTTTACGTATTGAACTGGATAAAGCCACGCCTTACTTACCGGAAATGTTAGCACATATTAGTCTTGTGCCTCAATATAAACATCCAAATGTAATCGCAGTAACAAATGGCGCCTATATGTTGCAAAGTGAAAACCAACAAGGTATACATTTAATTAAGAACCCGTATTATTGGCAAAAAAATAATGTGGCTTTTGAGCGTGTAGCCTATTTGCCTTTTGTTTTACCTAAATTGATTGAATTTGATGTAGTCATTGATGTGCCGGAAGTACATAAAGATCTTCAGTATTTTCCACAGCTTTGCAGTTATTTTTATGAATTTAATCTCAACGATCCTAATGTTGCCAAGACAGATGTGCGTAAGGCGATTGCTTCGTTGGTCTCCGTCACCAATATTGTTAATAATGAAATTCCAACAGCAATTCCGAGTTCATATTTTTTACCGAAAGCCATGTTAAATGGTCAAGATTCAAGATGGGAGCCTGTTGTTGCCGAGCAATTATTGGCTCAAAATAAAATTAATGAAAGACATCCACTGTATTTAAATGTGCTTTATGATGAAGCGCCATTGCATGTGAATATCGCGCAACGTTTAGTCGGGCAATTAACGCAATCAGATATGTTGCGTGTGGATGCACAACCAGTCAGTTGGCAAACATTACAGACTAAACGTCAAAAAGGTGATTTCCAAGTCATTCGTTCTGGTTGGTGTGCGGACTTTAATCATCCGATGGCATTCTTGGGTTTGTTCTATTCTAAAAGTCCTGATAATAAAAATGGCTATGCCAATGCGGAATATGACCAACTTTTTGAGCAAGCATTGAAAAGCTTAAATGAAAAAGAGCGGTCAGAAATTTACTTAAAATTAAGTGAGAAGATCCAACAGGAAAACCTTGCTTTACCGATTTTCCAATATACCACGCCTGTTTATCTTTCTCCAACTATTATGGGATCGAAGAAAAATCCAGTGGGCGTCATTTACAGTAAGGATTTATGGCGAAAAATTGAAAGCTAAAGCTGATTAAGAAAGTTGTTCATGATGTGGTGAACAACTTTTTTATTAAACTCAACAAGAAGTGTAGAGCTACACTATTTACTTTTTATTTTTATCCGATACAATACACAACAAATCAACCTAGAGGGAAATCCTTATGTTAAAAATGAATGACCTAGTTAAACTTAGTCAGACACCAAAATCCACGGTGCTGTACTATGTGAAAGAAGGTTTGTTGCCAGAACCAGTAAAAGATAAACCGAATTTTCATCTCTATGATGAATATTGTGTAGAGTTGCTCAGTTTTATTAAATATCTACAAAACAATTTCAATGCGACGATTTCACAAATTAAAGCACTTTTTGCTCATCCTCATTTTGATTGGAATAATCCTTATGAAAGCCTTATTGGATTATTAGATATCATCATGGGGGCAGAAAATGAAGTATTCACCATTGAGCAATTATGTGAAGAATTTCATCTTTCTGCTAAACAAATCGAAGACATGGTAGCGGAAGGCTTATTGAATCCTCGTGAAGGCATTTTTACAGCAAAAGAACGTGATATTTTGGCGATCTTAGCTCGTTGTGATGAAGCCGAAATGGATGTAGTGAAAGCTTATTTAGCTGCAGCAAAAATGTTAGCGGAAAAAGAGGTGAATGTGACTTTAGCGGCATTAGCCAATAGTGAACAAAAAGATGAAAAATTAAAACATTTATTTGATTTATTGTTGGTGTTAAAACCTTATCTCTTGAATATGAAAACCTTTAATCTTTATCAAGCGGAGAGTGCGAAATGAAACTCTTAAAATATGCTGGCTTTGTACCTTATTTAGCCATTGCCTTTATTAATGCCAGTGTGGATTTGGCACATAAAATTACCATTCAAAATGTGTTACTGAAAAGTTTTTCAGGCGAGAGTTTGGTCGTTTTAACGGCATTAATTAATGCGATGATTTTATTGCCATTTATTTTCTTATTTTCGCCTTCGGCATTTATTAATGATAAATTTTCCCGCACTAAAGTCATTCGTTATAGCAGTTTAGCAGCTGTGGTGATCAGTGCTGGGATTTTATTGAGTTATATGACGGGAATGTTTGCCATTTCCTTTGTATTGACATTTATTTTGGCAGCGCAAAGTGCGGTCTATTCTCCTGCCAAATATAGCATTATTAAATCGATTGTAGGCACTGAAAATATCGGTATGGCAAACGGTATCATTCAAGCGCTTACTATTATGGCCCTTCTATTTAGTTCTTTTGCTTTTTCTTTCTTCTTTGAAGCACATTATGTGGCATCAGATGATCCGAATGAAGTATTACAAAGTGTTTGGGTGATAGGTGTAAACCAGCTTTACGACGTGGGGTATAACCAAATGATGGCTTGTAGATATTGTGTTTCTGACCATCACCTTTTTCAGGCACATAAGCCAACACAATCGCACCCGACCAGATGTCTTTTAATGCACCTTGATCTTCATACACTGCTTCACCAATTTTCACGGTCTTCACGTCAATCAATTCGGCAAATAATTCAGGGGTAACAATTGCTTTTTGTGAGTATTTGATTTTTTCAATCACTGCAGGGTGCGATTTGATGACCGCCCACACATTGTCAGAAATAACACAAACATTAACGGCGTGACCTATAGAGCGTTTCATGGCTGTTTTGTCTGCTTCAATCACAGAAAACGGGTCTGAATTTTTATAATCAGAGAATTGCGATGTTCCACTTAACACAATTTTATTTGTGCTGTCATAGCTCGCATCGTTAAGAGCAAGATCTGCAATTTCTTTTTCACGCCCTAACGCAATAATGTCTTGCGTAGTTGTCTGGGCATATTGTTTCAATGGAAAACTTACTTCAGGATCTTCCAGATAATTTAAACGCCGCTTAAACGCTTTTAAACGTGCTTTATATTTTCGCAGTTTTAATGGCTTAAGCGGTCATTTCTCGCCAATTTTTCGCAATTCATTGTTTTTAGTTTTCTTTTCAATAAAAAAGGGGCAATGCATCGCAAAGCCCCATTTTTCAATAATTCCGCCCACTTACGTCCTTAAAATTTCGCCAAATCCCTATTTGATTTTTGTTTTGTTGTTTTAGTGGATTTACACAGTGAGCTCTAAATATTATTAATGAGGTATTTTTATCGAAATATACTTTATACGAAGCGTGTAAAAAACTAAAAGGACTAAGTCCTGTCGTGAGAGAACTCAGTCCTTGGATTACATGAGTCTTACTTTTATGATAGAAAGCAAAAATTATTCTACTTTTACAATCCAGCCTTCAGGCGCTTCAACATCACCGAATTGAATACCGGTTAATTCATTGTAAAGTTTACGTGTGACAGGACCCACTTCAGTTTCTGAATAGAACACGTGGAATTTACCTTTGTGTTGAATACCGCCTACTGGCGTAATCACTGCAGCAGTACCACAAGCTCCCGCTTCTGCAAATTGATCAAGTTGATCGATATACACATCACCTTCGATAGCTTCCATACCTAAACGTTCTTTTGCAATGTAAAGCAAAGAGTATTTGGTGATACTTGGTAAAATGGATTCAGATGCAGGAGTGATAAATTTATTATCTTTGGTGATACCGAAGAAATTTGCTGCACCCACTTCCTCAATTTTCGTGTGAGTTTTTGGATCAAGATAAATCGCATCTGCAAATTTACGCTCAGGTGTACCTGCTTCTGCCGCTAATTCATGTGGAAGTAGACTTGCAGCATAGTTACCACCCACTTTTACGCCACCCGTACCCATAGGGGCAGCACGGTCGTAATCAGTCGTAATGAAGTTAGATGGTGCTAAACCACCTTTGAAGTATGCACCCACAGGGCAGCAGAATACAGAGAAAATAAATTCAGGTGCAGTTTTCACACCGATATTTTCACCGGTACCAAATAGGAAGGGACGTAAATATAACGTTGCACCAGAACCGTAAGGGCCTAACCATTCTTGGTTTGCTTTGACTACTTCTTTACAAGCACGGATAAATAATTCGGTTGGTACTTGTGGCATTAATAAGCGATCAGAGGTGTGTTGCATGCGTTTTGCATTTTGATCTGGACGGAATAGATTGATTGAACCGTCTTTACAACGATAGGCTTTTAAGCCTTCAAAGCATTGTTGGCCATAGTGAATTGCCGTTGAGCCTTCATGGATATGCAGCATATTATCAGTGGTCAGTTTACCTTTATCCCATTTACCATCTTTCCAATGAGCAATGAAACGGTAATCCGTTTTGATATAACTAAATCCAAGATTTTTCCAGTCTAAGTCTTTCATTTTGCTTCCTTAATATGTTGTTGTACAAATAAATAATGAAATGAGAACATTAATTAATCTACACCATAATCACCAGAATGAAAATATTTAAACGTAAAATATGATAATGTTTCAAAAATTTTGTGTGGATTTTTAAATTTGTGAACTCGGTTAGGAAATAAAATGCAGCTTATGTTAGAATGATAGGCATAAAAAAACGCTGCTCTGAGTGAGCAGCGCTTAACCAAAATGGTTCAATATATACAGGAAGTAAATGAGTAACTTAATCGTTACTCTAGTTCGGAGACCGAACTATATGCAAACACAACATCATACTTAAGTCCGAAACTCATTAACTTGTAAGGAATTACCAATCATTAAGTATGTGCGTATTTTAGATAGAAGGTTTTGAAAGGGCAAGTGATGTTTTTTTATTTGAAGCATAAAAAAAACTAATCCGATATATATTTTTTAATTATAAACTAAAATTTAACCCTTGGGAAGAATTATGTATAAACGTTTGCCTCCCCTTAATTCATTGAAGTCTTTCGAATCAGCTGCACGGCATTTAAGCTTTACAAAAGCAGCTGATGAGTTGTGTGTAACACAAGCAGCAGTAAGCCATCAAATTAAATCACTAGAAAATTTTTTAGGCGTTGAGCTTTTTATTCGTAAGAATCGTTTGCTAGAATTGACTGAGTTTGGGAAAGCGTATTTTATCGATATTAATAAAATTTTAAGAAAATTAAACGAAGCGACGGAACGATTATTAACATTTAAGGCCGAGCCCCATTTAACCATTAGTGTTCCACAGACCTTTGGTATTCAGTGGCTTGTACCGCATTTAAATGATTTTAATGAGCAGTATCCTGAAATAGAAGTACGCTTAAAAGGCGTTGATCAAGATGAAGGTTTATTGGATAAAGAAATAGATATTGCCATTTATTATGGTAAAGGTGATTGGGAAAATTTACAGGTTGATCGTTTAGGCGAAGAAAACCTCGTGATTTTAGCCGAGCCTTCATTGCTTGAGAAAACACCAGTAAGTTGTCCTAATGATTTGAAAAAGCATACGCTGATTCATACGCATACCCGAGATAACTGGAAAACTATGGCGGATTATCTCAAATTAGATGATTTAAATATTCAACAAGGTCCGTTATTTAGCCACACCTTTATGGCATTGCAAGCTGCCGTTCATGGGCAGGGTATTGCGCTAGCTAATCGTATTTTGGCTCAGCAAGAAATTGAAAACGGTCATTTGCAAATTGTGTTACCAACCGAATTGCGGGATCCAAAATCATTCTATGTGGTCAATCATTTAGATCGTTTAGATGATGAACAAATTCAAGCCTTTAGAAAATGGATTAAAGATTCAATTAAATTAGGAAAACATGAATAAATTAGCCTTATATTGTCGAATTGGCTTTGAAAAAGAAGTCGCCGCAGAAATTACCGACCGAGCCTCTGAGCGTGGTGTATTTGGTTTTGCTCGAGTAGTAGAAAACAGCGGCTATGTCATTTTTGAATGCTATCAACCAGGCGATGCAGATCGTTTAGCGCGAGAAATCCCTTTTAATCGCTTGATTTTTGCGCGTCAAATGATCGTTGTTTCAGATTTCTTAGAGAATCTCGATCCTCAAGATCGTATCTCGCCAATTCTTGCTCAATATAAACGCATTGCAGAAGATATTAATCTTAAGCAAGCGGTAGAGCTATTTGTCGAAACAGCAGATACGAATGAAGCCAAAGCGCTTTTGACATTTTGCCGAAAATTTACCGTGCCGTTACGCCAAGCGTTGAAAAAACAAGGTTGGTTACAAGGTAAGCCGAATGTAAAGCGCGGTCAGATTTTACATTGTTTTTTCACTCAGCCGAATTGCTGTTATGTAGGGTATTCCTATCTTGGCAATAACTCTACCTATTTTATGGGGATACCACGTTTGAAATTCCCAGCGGATGCACCAAGTCGTTCCACCTTGAAATTGGAAGAAGCGATTTTAACTTTTATTCCTCGACATGAAGAAAGTAAACGCTTAAATGAAAATATGGTTGGCGTTGATCTCGGTGCATGCCCTGGCGGCTGGACCTATCAATTAGTGAAACGTGGTTTATTTGTGTATGCAGTTGATCACGGCAAAATGGCAGCTAGTTTGCATGATACTGGCAGAATAGAACATTGCCCGGAAGACGGATTTAAATTCCAACCACCAAAACGTAAGCATATTGATTGGCTTGTGTGTGACATGGTGGAGCAACCAAGTCGAATTGTGAATTTAATAGGAAAATGGTTAATTAATGGTTGGTGCCGAGAAACTATTTTCAACTTGAAATTGCCAATGAAAAAACGCTATCAAGAAGTGATGTTGTGTTTAGAAAATCTTGCGGCGATGTTAGCAGAAAAAGAACTGAAATTTGATATTCAAGCGAAGCATTTATATCACGATCGCGAAGAGATTACAGTGCATATTGCCTTAAAATAGAAAAGCAAAGCGTGGTCAAAAAAACATTGAATTTTTGACCGCTCTTTTTATTTAAACCATTATTTATTCGCTAAAATCACTGCACGAGTTGGGGCTTGATAACCTTCGATGGTTTTACTGTGATCATTTGGATCTAAGAAATCAATCAAACTTTCATTTTCTAACCAATCCGTTTTACGCTGTTCTTCTAATGTTGTGGTGGCGACATCCACACAACGCACATTAGTAAAGCCGACTTTTTCCAACCAATTAATGAGTGAGGCAACGGAAGGAATAAAATACACATTCTTCATTTTTGCATAGCGATCTGAAGGCACTAATACCGTATTCACATCGCCATCAACCACTAAGGTTTCTAAGACAAGCTCGCCACCTTTTACTAATTGATTTTTTAGTTGAGTGAGGTGATCGAGCGGTGATTTACGATGATAAAACACCCCCATTGAAAACACGGTATCAAATGCCGCAAGAGGTTGCATTTCTTCAATACCTAGTGGGATTAAGTTAGCTCGTCGATCATTATTTAATAATTTTCGAACGGCTTCAAATTGGCAAAGGAAAAGTTCGGTTGGATCAATACCCACTACCATTTTTGCACCTTCACCAACCATGCGCCACATATGGTAGCCGCTACCGCAGCCTACATCTAAAATGGTACGATCTTTTAATGGCGCAAGATGAGGCAAAACACGATCCCATTTGAAATCAGAGCGCCACTCGCAATCTACGTGAATATCAAATAAATGATAAGGTCCTTTTCGCCACGGCATCAATTGCTTCAAATGATGGATAATACGTTGTTTTTCGCCCTCTGAGAGTGGCGAAGTGCAGTCAGATTTCACCGAATTTTTTAAATCGATGGTATCTGCCTGTAAATCAGGGAGAAAGTCCACAATTTTTGACCATTTGACATAATCACCATGGGTTTGCTTTTCCCATTCTTTTAACTGTAAAGGTAACGTTTCTAGCCAGGCAGATAAATTGGTGGTGGCAATTTGCTGATAAAAAGGACGAAAATTAACCATTATTTTGCTTCCTTATAGGCTTTTTCTGCTTTTTCAAAGGTTTCTTTGACTTCATTATTCGGTTCAGTAGAAATGAGAGATACGATAAGAATTGCAAGGCTCGCAAGAATAAATCCGGGTATCATTTCGTAAACATTAAACCATTCACTCGTTTCGACAATTACAGATTTCCAACTAAATACGACGACAGTACCAACAATCATACCAGCCATGGCGCCTGCAGAAGTCATCCTTTTCCAGAATAAAGATAAAAGTACGACAGGTCCGAATGCAGAACCAAAGCCCGCCCATGCAAATTCAACAAGTTTTAAAACTTTGCTGTTTTCATCCTGTGCAATCCAAATGGCAATTGCCGCAATGATCAAAACCATTGCTCGACCTAGCCAAACTAATTCTTTTTCAGAGGCCTTGGGACGAATAAAACCTTTGTAAAAATCTTCAGTAATAGAGCTTGAAGAAATTAATAATTGTGCAGAAAGTGTGCTCATTACTGCCGCTAAAATTGCGGATAATAGAATACCAGCAACCCATGGATTAAAGAGCAATTTGGCTAGTTCAATAAAGACTTGCTCGGGTTCATAATTAACTAAAGTTGCAATCTCTGGATTGGCAAAGAAATAAGGAATACCAAAAAAACCAATACCTATCGCACCTACTAGACAAATGACCATCCATGTCATACTGATGCGGCGAGCTTTGATTAAAGATTTCACTGAATAAGCGGCCATAAATCTGGCTAGAATATGTGGTTGTCCAAAATAACCGACTCCCCAAGCTGCTAAACTTAATAAACCTAATGGCGTAGTAGAACTCAATAAATCAGTAAAATCTTTATTGGCAGCGAGTTCAGCTTGATGTAATACTTCTGTAAATTGTGATGCATCACTGAAGCTTAAAAAGATAAAAAGTGGTGTTAAAATTAAGGCAAAAATCATTAATGTCGCTTGAATCGTATCAGTCCAACTTACCGCTAAAAATCCACCAATAAAGGTGTAAATAATGGTTGCTAATGCACCGTACCAAATCGCCGTAGAGTATTCGACAGAAAATAAGTTTTGGAATAATTTAGCACCCGCAACCACACCTGAAGCACAATAAATCGTGAAGAAGGCTAAGATGATTGTTGCTGACACAATTTTTAAGAGATTATGTGATGTACCAAAACGTTGATGGAAATATTCCGGTAATGTGAGTGCGTTGTTGTTGAATTCGGTATAAATTCTTAAGCGACCAGCCACGAGCAACCAGTTAAAATAAGAGCCGAGAATTAAACCAATGGCGATCCAACCTTCAACTAATCCAGATACATATACTGCACCGGGTAGGCCCATTAATAACCAGCCAGACATATCAGAAGCGCCAGCAGACATGGCTGTTACAAAGCTCCCGAGTTTACGGCCACCTAAAATATAATCGGATAAGTTGTTTGTATAATAATAGGCAAGGACACCGATTAAAATCATGCCGAAAATATAAATACTAAAAGTAATAAGTGTTGGGTCTAAACCAAACATTAAATACCCCAAAACAAGTCATGAAAATTTGAGAAAGGTCATATTTTACCTTATTTGGGACTATTATTCTATTTCCCTTTTCGATAGACTAGTACGATTGAAACGAAGGTTACAAAAATGAATTCAGTTGAATTATTAATGAATGTTACGCCCAATGAAACCCGTATTGCGTTGGTGGAAACGGGCGTTTTAAAAGAGGTTCATATTGAACGTCAAGCCAAATGTGGCATTGTGGGGAATATTTATAAAGGGCGAGTAACCCGTGTTTTACCCGGAATGCAGTCCGCATTTGTGGATATCGGTTTAGAAAAAGCGGCATTTTTACATGCTTCTGATATTGTTTCACATACCGAATGTGTGGATGTGAACGAACAAAAGCAATTCCGAGCAAAAAGCATTTCTGAACTCGTACGCGAGGGTCAGGATATAGTCGTGCAAGTGGTAAAAGATCCTTTGGGTACAAAAGGCGCAAGATTAACCACGGATATTACATTGCCTTCTCGTTATCTTGTTTTTATGCCTGAAAATAGCCATGTTGGTGTATCACAACGTATTGAAAGTGAAGAAGAGCGCGCAAGATTAAAAGCATTGGTTGAGCCTTTTTGTGATGAGTTAGGTGGCTTTATTGTTCGTACAGCGACCGAAGGTGCAACGGAAGAAGAATTGCACCAAGATGCAGAATTTTTAAAACGTTTATGGCGTAAAGTGCTTGAGCGTAAAGGCAAATATCCAATCCGTTCTAAAATTTATGGCGAACCCGCATTGCCACAGCGTATTTTGCGTGATTTTATCGGCTCTAATTTAGAGAAAATTCATATTGATTCTAAACTTTGTTTTAACGAGGTTAAAGAATTTACCGATGAATTTATACCTGAATTAAGTGAAAAATTAATGCTTTATACGGGCAGTCAGCCGATTTTTGATATTTATGGTGTAGAACGAGGCATCCAAAATGCACTTGAAAAACGCGTGAATTTAAAATCAGGCGGCTATCTCATTATTGAGCAAACCGAAGCCATGACGACCATTGATATCAATACGGGGGCGTTCGTGGGACATCGAAATTTAGATGAAACGATTTTTAACACTAATATTGAAGCGACTAAAGCCATTGCACAGCAGCTACAATTGCGTAATTTAGGCGGTATTATTATTATTGATTTTATTGATATGCAAACCGATGAGCATCGCAATCGCGTGATTGAATCCTTGGAAGAGGCCTTATCGAAAGATCGCGTAAAAACGAATGTAAATGGTTTTACTCAACTTGGTTTAGTGGAAATGACCCGTAAACGCACTCGCGAAAGTTTAGAACACGTTTTGTGTGATGAGTGTCCAACTTGTCAAGGTCGTGGACGTGTGAAAACGGTTGAAACAGTATGCTATGAAATTATGCGTGAGATCATTCGTGTTAATCACTTATTCTCGAGTGAACAATTTGTGGTTTATGCCTCTCCCGCTGTAGCGGATTACTTAATCAAAGAAGAATCGCACGGTTTATTGCCAGAGATCGAAATGTTCATCAGCAAACAGGTTCAGGTCAAAACAGAGCAGTACTACAACCAAGAACAGTTTGATGTGGTGGTGATGTAAAAGACAAAAGTGCAGTCAAATCAAATTGACCACACTTTTTATTTTAACTATTTCAATCTTTCTAACTGTTGAATAATGGCCTCATCAGGTTGTGATTGGATTTTTCGCATACGTATAAAGAGCAAAGTAGCGGCAATGGTTAATGCAATGATAAACGCAACCCAGAAACCTTTTGCACCAATGCTTGGAATAATCCAATCCGTGCGGGAAAGAATATACCCAACGGGAATACCTACGCCCCAATAGGCAAGTAGTGTGATGTAAAGGATAATTTTAGTGTCTTTATAGCCACGTAAAATACCGCTCACAACGACTTGTACTGAATCTGAGAATTGATAAATTGCAGCTATCGCTAATAAGCTTCCCGAAAGAGCAATAACCGTCGTGTTATCGCCAACAATTAATACCGCAATTTTATCGCTAAATAACCAAATAACCAAAGCTAATCCCGTTGCCACAATTAAGCCAAGAATAATAGCAGCGTAAGCCATTATCTTGGCTTTTTGTGGTGCATGATTACCGAGTTCTTGAGCGACCAAAATAGTGGCCGCCATTGCAATAGACATGGGAAACATAAAGGCTACAGCACTAGTGTTTAAGGCAATTTGGTGGCTGGCAACCACATCCGCACCTAATGGGGAAAGTAATAAACTACTTAAGGCAAACAGTGAGACTTCACTGCACAGAGCAATGGCAATAGGCAAGCCAAGTGCAGTCAATTTTTTCAGTGTTTTGATGTCTGGCTTTTCAATAATCTTTTCAAAGACTTTCAAACTACGTTCGTTATAGTTTTTGGCCGAGTAGGTAATCATCAAAATCGCCATCGCCCAGTTAACAATAGCCGTTGCCACACCACAACCTACACCACCTAATGCAGGGGCACCAAATTTTCCGTAAATAAACATATAATTCAGCGGAATATTCAGCATTAACCCTATGAAGGTAATCACCATGGCCGGTTTGGTCTTAGCAATGCCATCATTCAAACAGCGGAAATTAATCAGCAATAAATAGGCTGGTAAGCCCCACACCATCGCACGCAAATAATTCATCGTCACATCTGCCATATGGGCATCCATATTCATAAACTGCAATATGAAATCATTATGATAGATGATGAGTGCAAGGGGTATCATCACTAAAAATGAAATCCAAAGGCCTTGTCTCACTTGGTGAGCAATGCGATGGCGCTGCCCTGAACCATTTAAATAGGAAATTGTTGGAGGCAAGGCGAGTAATAAGCCTTGCCCGAAAAGAACCAAAGGTAGCCAAATAGAGGCACCAATACCGACACCGCCTACATCAGCCGAGCTCACACGCCCCGCCATAACCACATCCACGGTACCCATGCCAGTTTGAGCTAATTGGGCAAGTCCGATAGGTGTCGCAATTCGGATAAGTTTTTTAATATCAATACGGTATTGAGAAAAAAGACGATAATTCATAAAGTTTGCTATAATACTGAAAATTTTTACCAAAAAGGAACGACAATGTTTACTGGAATCGTACAGGGCATAGCCCGAATTCATGTAATTAAAGATAGCACTAATTTTAGAACTCAGATTGTGAAATTACCAGCTGAAATTCGAAAAGGTTTAGAAATTGGCGCATCTGTTGCGAATAATGGGGTATGTTTAACCGTAACTGAAATTAATGATGATCTTGTGAGCTTTGACTTAATGCAGGAAACTTTGCGCATTACCAATCTTGGCTGCTTAAAAGAGGGGGATTTTGTCAATATCGAACGCGCAATGCAAATGGGGGCAGAAATTGGCGGACATATTTTATCTGGGCACGTTTATTGTACCGCAAGTGTTTCACAAATTATCGAAAGCGAAAATAATCGTCAGGTTTGGTTTAAATTACCTACTAAAGACATGATGAAATATATCCTAACAAAAGGATTTATTGCGATTGACGGCATCAGTCTTACTATTGGTGAAGTGAAAGGCGATGAATTCTGCGTGAATTTAATCCCTGAAACCTTACACCGAACCCTAATCGGCAAACGCCAAATTGGTGATTTAGTGAATATTGAAATTGATCCGCAAACTCAAGCGATTGTGGATACTGTGGAACGATATTTGAAGGGAAGAAATTTGATTATTTGAGTTTAGTTATTAATAAAGAGAGCCTTAAAAGCGACTTGCATGATAAAATCTGATTCAAATCAAGTAATGATAACGAGATAGATGAACACACTAATAATCGTAAAAAATACTACTATAGGAAATACGAGGAGAATAATGTGATAAAAAAATTTTATGATTTTTTTTAAAAATATATTAAGTGAATCAGAAGAAACAGTATCTAATCCATTGATTCAATATTCTTCTGAGACCAAGAGTTTAGAAGAATTTAACCAAAAAATGAAGTAGAATTGGTGGATAATCAAAAAAATGAATTACTGGATACTATTGAAATAAATCCAGCTACAGGACTCCCTTCTTACAGTGGTGTAGATATATTAGGTAATCCTATCGAAACAGATTTTAATAGCTCTATTGATACTTCTTTTCATGATTTAGGAGGTCCTTTTAATAGTGATTTGGGAAGTTTCTTTGGCAATGATTTTCATAATAATTAACTCAGAAAATATATTAAAAGATAGACAAGGTGTTTTGTGAGAGATTAATAGAGTTGTTTAGAGAAATAAAAAACGCTTAATAAAATTATTAAGCGTTTTTTAATTGACGAAAATTTATAAAATTTTAACCGCACTTTATACGAAATTATTTAGCCTGTTTCTTCGCTTTTTTCCATTTCCAAAATAAGAAAACCGCTAATGCGCCAACAAGGATATAAATTACAAGCTGACCTTTTTGAATTTGTTCGTGTAACCAATCTAAGTTTTGAGCACCTAATTCGCCAAGATAAACCCAAATTGGTACGGAAATAATGGCAGCACAGAAATCAATTAATACAAAGCGTGTGTAACTGACGCGGCGGGTAATACCAGAAACCATATAAATTGGCGCACGTAATCCTGGAAGGAAGCGAGCCACAAATAGTACGCGGTTGCCGTATTGGGAAAATTTTTCACGTACCATTTTTAAGCGTTGTAGAGTGATCACTTTGCGCATTGGACGGAAACGAAGAATTCGGGTGCCGTAAATGCGACCAAGCCAATACATACAAGAGTCGCCAACAAGTACGCCGATCATACTGACTAATAACATTAAATGGGAGTTTACACTTTCAGGATAAAGGCCAGCAATTACGCCACCGGATACAAGCGTGATATCTTCTGGAATGGGTACACCAAAACCACAAATAATAAGAACAAATAGCACCGCCCAATAACCGTAATCGGTAAAAAAGCTGATAAGAAATTCCATTTGAAACCCACTTACAATCAGTTAGTTAAAATTAATTAAAAATTGGGGTTTATTTTAATCGCTTTGCCTTGAAAAGCCCAGAAAAAATTTGCTGAGTAAATTTGCATTGTGGGGCTGAATATTTTATAATCCGTCGCTCTCAAAGTTTGTCTTTGAGCAAATTTAGGAAAATTGCTGGGTCGCCTGCAATTTTTTATTTTAAACTTTTAATCAAGAGAACATTAAAATGGCATTTAAATTTAACGCTGAAGTTCGTCAAGCGCAAGGTAAGGGTGCGAGCCGCCGCCTGCGTCACAACGGTCAAATCCCTGCAATTATTTATGGTGGCAGCGAAGCACCTGTTTCAATCATCTTAAATCACGATGAATTAAACAACGCACAAGTTCACGATTCTTTCTATAGCGATGTAATCACTTTAGTGGTTGAAGGTAAAGAAGTTGCAGTGAAAGTTCAAGCAATGCAACGTCACCCATTCAAACCAAAATTGGTTCACATTGACTTCAAACGTGCTTAATTTTTAGCTTGTGATAAGAACACCAATAATGATGAGTTATTGGTGTTTTTTCTTTTCGGGCAAAGTGAGGTCAAATTTGAAATCGTTTTAGGAGTATTTTCCAATGAAGATAGCCTTAGGCATTGAATATAACGGAAAACAGTATTGTGGCTGGCAGCGACAAGAGAAAGTGCATAGTGTACAAGAAGAATTAGAAAACGCGTTATCTTCTGTGGCAAATGAAAAAATTGAAGTGTTTTGTGCAGGCAGAACAGACTCTGGTGTGCATGGCACGGGGCAAGTGGTGCATTTTGAAACCACAGCGGTTCGCCCTGAAAAAGCCTGGGCATTTGGTACTAATGCGAATTTACCCGATGATATTTCAGTAAGTTGGGCAAAAGTGGTGGATGATGAATTTCATGCCCGTTTTTCGGCAACTGCGCGTCGTTATCGTTATATTTTGTATTGTAATAAATTACGCTCAGCCATTTTACCGGAGGGAATTACCCATTGTCATTTAGATTTGGACGAAAAGAAAATGCACCAAGCAGGGCAACTTTTATTGGGCGAAAATGATTTTTCTTCTTTCCGTGCAGCACAATGTCAATCAAATACCCCTTGGCGAAATGTGCATCATTTAAATGTGGTGCGAAAAGGACAGTACATTATTGTGGATATTCAAGCCAATGCTTTTGTGCATCATATGGTACGCAATATAGTGGGAAGCTTGATTGAAGTTGGTGCGGGCAATCAACCTGTTGAGTGGATGAAATGGTTGCTAGAGCAAAAAGATCGTAAATTGGCGGCGCCAACAGCGAAATCCGAAGGCTTATATTTAGTGAATGTGATTTACCCTGAAAAATTTGCGATTCCACAGAAAAATTTAGGGCCGTTGTTTTTAGAAGATAATCTCATCTGACTAGCAAATTTCGCTAAATTATGATTAAATACGCAGACTTTTCTAGTTAATAAAAAAGGTAAAAAATGAGCTGGATTGATAGAATTTTTAGCAAAGGAACCTCTTCCTCTGCGTCACGTAAAGCTAACGTACCTGAAGGGGTTTGGACAAAATGTACCTCTTGTGAACAAGTTCTTTACGGCGAAGAAGTAAAACGTAATTTATATGTTTGCCCAAAATGCGGCCATCATATGCGTATTGATGCTCGTGAGCGCCTTTTAGCCTTGTTAGATGAAGGTTCAAGCCAAGAATTGTCAGCTGATTTAGAACCAAAAGATATTCTTAAATTTAAAGATTTAAAAAAATATAAAGATCGTATTACTGCGGCACAAAAAGAAACCGGTGAAAAAGATGCGCTAATCACAATGACGGGTACACTTTACAATATGCCCGTAGTCGTTGCTGCTTCAAACTTTAGCTTTATGGGTGGTTCAATGGGTTCTGTTGTAGGTGCAAAATTCGTGAAAGCCGCGGAAAAAGCCATTGAGTTAAATTGTCCATTTGTGTGTTTCTCTGCAAGTGGTGGTGCGCGTATGCAAGAAGCACTTTTCTCATTAATGCAAATGGCGAAAACCAGTGCGGTGTTAGCAAAAATGCGTGAAAAAGGTGTACCGTTTATTTCTGTATTAACGGATCCAACATTAGGTGGTGTATCTGCAAGTTTTGCGATGTTAGGTGATGTGAACATAGCTGAACCAAAAGCATTAATTGGTTTTGCAGGCCCACGTGTTATCGAACAAACTGTACGTGAGAAATTACCGGAAGGCTTCCAACGTAGTGAATTCTTACTCGAGAAAGGGGCGATTGATATGATCGTGAAACGTTCAGAAATGCGTTCAACCCTTGGAAACCTTTTAAGTAAACTCACCAATCAACCTTCACCTTTTGTTGAAGTAGAAGTTGTTGAACATGAGTAATACAATGAATTTAAAAGCCACTTCGCCACTCGCTGAGTGGCTTTCTTATTTGGAAAACAGTCACTTTAAAGCTATTGATTTAGGGCTAGATCGTATTAAATCCGTGGCAGAAGAATTGGATCTTTTGAATCCCGCACCCTATGTGATCACAGTGGGAGGCACAAATGGTAAAGGCACAACTTGCCGTTTGCTTGAAACCATTTTGTTAAATCACGGCTTGCGTGTGGGTGTGTATTCCTCACCTCATTTATTGCGTTATAACGAACGTGTTCGTATTCAAAATCAAGACTTGACTGATGAAATGCATACTGCTTCTTTTGATTTCATCGAAAAGCATAAAACGCAGTCCCTCACTTATTTTGAATTTAGCACCTTATCAGCTTTGCATTTATTCAAACAAGCGAAGCTTGATGTCGTCATTTTAGAAGTGGGACTTGGTGGACGTTTGGATGCAACGAATATTGTTGATAATGATCTGGCGGTTATAACCAGTATTGATATTGATCATACAGATTTTCTAGGTTCAACTCGCGAAGAAATTGGCTTTGAAAAAGCAGGGATTTTCCGTGCGAATAAACCGGTTGTAATTGGCGAACCCAATGTTCCGCAATCAATGCTAGAACAAGCGGAGAAATTACATTGCCACGTTTCACGCCGAGGTGTCACTTGGTCGTTTAAAGCCAATGAGCAAACTTGGATGTGGCAGAGCAACAAAGTGCGGTTAGAAAATCTGCCGTTTTGCCAAATTCCATTAGCTAATGCGGCAACAGCTTTGGCTGCTGTTGAACAGCTGCCTTTTGATATTTCTGTCGATACCATTAAACGTTCATTAATTGAAGTGGAATTGGTGGGACGTTTCCAACAATTAAAAGGTAATCAATTAGAAAAATTGGCAGAACGCTTGAAGGTATCCAATTCACAGTTGCCAAAAGTGATCATCGATGTTGGGCATAATCCTCATGCGGCAAAATATTTAGCCGAAAAATTGACCGCACTTAAAACACAAATTTCAGGGCGTATTATTGCAGTTTGCGGAATGTTAAAAGATAAAGATGCCGAGTCGGTGTTTACCCAACTTACTTCCGTTATTGACCAATGGCACTGTGTCACATTAGGCGGTCACCGTGGTCAATCAGGTGATGACTTAAATGAAAAATTAACATCAGTTTACCCATCAGCAAAAAGTGTTTCTGAAGATTCTGTAGTTGAAGGTGTGCAAAGTGCGGTTAAAAATGCAGATAAAAATGATATTGTTCTGGTATTTGGATCTTTCCACACCGTGGGAGAGTTTTTAGAATTAGCATAATAGGATTGTAAAAAATAAAGGCTGGTTTTGACCAGCCTTTTGTTTTTTTAAAGTATTTTGTGAAAGTAATCATTTAATTCAGAGTATTCGAATGTAAATCCGTAATCCAACAAATGTGTTGGATAGACATTTTGACTGTCTAATAGAATACAAGCTCGTTCACCGAGAAGAGAGGTGAGTAAAAATTGAGGCACATGAGCAAAACAAGGGCGATGTAATGCTTGACCTAATAGTTGGTTGAATGTCTTGTTTTTAACAGGATGTGGCGCCGTAAAATTAAATGTACCTTCACAATCATTATGATCAAGTAAGAAGAGAAGTCCTTTTACCATATCCTCTAACGCGATCCAACTCCAATATTGCTCACCATTCCCTAATTTGCCGCCTAATCCAAAGCGATAGAGCGGTAGAATTTTAGCAAAAGCCCCGCCTTTTGGAGAAAGTACTAATCCGGTTCTCACTAAACAGACTCTTGTGTTGGCTTGCTTTGCCGCATTTTCCCAATCAATACAAAGCTGTGCGGTAAATTGAGTACTTGGATTTGTGTTTTCAGTGATCTGCTCGTTACCACAGTTTCCATAAATTCCGGTTGCGGAACCTGAAATCAGGGCTGGGGGATATTCACTTTGGTTAATAAGTTGGACAAGTTGTTGTGTTAAATTAATTCGGCTATGACGCAGTTTCTCTTTTTGTTGAACCGTCCATTTTTTATCGAAGATTGGCTCACCAGCAAGATTAATAACCGCATCAAAGGTATTCAAGTCTTTGAGTGTTGAAAGTGTGGTCAAAAATTGAAGTGTTTTTTCAGGAAAAATAGATTGGTTTTTTTCAATGGAGCGAGTTAATACGGTAACACTATCGCCACGAGATAGTAGTGTCGTAACCAAGGCTTTCCCAACAAATCCTGTCCCACCAGTCACTAAGATATTCATTATAAGCTACTTTCAAAGAGCGCTTGAATTTGTGCAAAAAGCGCTTTAATTGTTGTATTTTGGGTAGGGGTGACAAATATCGTGTCGTCTCCTGCAATCGAGCCCAAAATTCCTTCGGGTTTACCAATGGAATCCAATAATCGAGCAATCAGCTGTGCAGCACCTGGAGAGGTTTTGATGACGATGACAAAATCATTATGATCAATATCTAAAACCAGATTTTTTAATGGACTGCTGGTAGCGGGCACACTTAATTCGCTTGGTAAGCAATACACCATCTCCATTTTAGTATTTCTCGCACGAACCGCACCAAATTTGCTTAACATTCGTGAAACTTTGGATTGGTTAATGGTTTGGAATCCTTGATTCTTTAAGGCTTCAACGATTTCACTTTGAGAGGCAAATCGCTCTTGGTTTAGCAGTTCTTTAAATGCTTTTGTTAATTGATCAGACATAGTTATTCTCGTACAGGGAAATTTGCATAAGAGTTGCATAAAAATTCATTTTATGCAATTAAAATGAAATTATTCGTTGAAAAGTTTGAGCTAGATCGCATTATTGCATTTCTCTGTTTGTAATTTAACGACCAAAACTTTAGAATTCTACCTAGTTAGTATTAATTAATACATAAGGAGTATTTTATGAAAGTTGCAGTATTAGGCGCAGCAGGCGGTATTGGTCAAGCATTAGCCTTATTACTTAAATTACAATTACCCGCTGAAAGTGAATTAGCACTTTATGATATTGCACCAGTGACACCAGGTGTGGCTAAAGATGTGAGTCATATCCCAACAGCGGTGAAAGTAGAAGGTTTTGCGGGTGAAGATCCAACCCCTGCACTTAAAGGTGCTGATGTCGTTTTAATTTCTGCAGGGGTAGCACGTAAACCGGGCATGGATCGTTCAGATCTTTTCAATATCAATGCAGGTATCGTGCGTAACTTAATTGAACATGTTGCAAAAACTTGTCCAAAAGCTTGTGTAGGTATTATCACCAACCCGGTGAACACGACTGTTGCGATTGCTGCAGAAGTATTGAAAAAAGCGGGTGTTTACGACAAACGTAAATTATTCGGTGTCACCACTTTAGACGTGTTACGTTCTGAAACATTCGTTTCTGAATTAAAAGGCTTAAATGTTTCTCGTACAAGTGTACCGGTAATTGGCGGTCACTCAGGTGTAACCATTCTTCCATTACTTTCACAAGTTCAATATGCTGAATGGAAAGAAGAGGAAATTGCACCATTAACTAAACGTATCCAAAACGCAGGTACCGAAGTGGTTGAAGCAAAAGCAGGTGGCGGTTCTGCAACACTTTCTATGGCCCAAGCGGCAGCACGTTTTGCTCGTTCATTAGTGAAAGGCTTAAGTGGTGAGACTGTCGTTGAATGTACTTATGTAGAAGGTGACGGTAAATACGCACGTTTCTTCGCTCAACCAGTACGTTTAGGTAAGGAAGGTGTAGAAGAAATTTTACCTATCGGCACCTTAAGCAAATTTGAACAAGAAGCTTTAGAAGCAATGTTACCAACATTGCGTGCTGATATTGAATTAGGCGAAAAATTTATTAACGGCTAATTTAATTCTATTTCTAGAGAAGAGGAGCTATATGCTCCTCTTTTTTATACATAAACGATTAAAAATAAAAAAGTGAAGAAAAATCGTGATTTAGCTCACAAATTTGAACATTGCTATTTGCAATAAAAAGTACTTTGCCGTATTCTTAAACCACTAAAAACAAGTGCTATTTTTAAATAGCCGACATCTATTTTGCTTTCCGAGTAGTGCCCCAATGGGGCACTTTTTTTATGTCTATTTTTAGCAAAAGTATAAAAAAGTACGGTCGAAAAACACAAGACTTTCCGACCGCACTTTTAAAATGAATACTAAGCGAAAGAATTATTCAAACATTGCTGAAATAGATTCTTCATTGCTGATACGACGAATTGCTTCAGCAAGCATGGTAGAAAGAGTCAGCACGCGTACTTTACCAAGTGCTTTCATTTCTGGTGAAAGTGGAACAGTATCCGTTACCACGATTTCATCAATCGCATCGCTTGCTAAATGTTGTGCTGCAGCACCAGAGAATACGGCGTGAGTTGCGTAAGCAAATACGCGTTTTGCACCGCGTTCTTTTAATGCTTCAGCGGCTTTACATAATGTACCACCTGTATCAATCATATCATCGACAAGGATACAATCACGATCTGCGACATCCCCGATAATGTGCATAACTTGCGATACGTTTGCACGTGGGCGACGTTTGTCGATAATTGCCATTTCGGTATCATTTAATAATTTCGCTACCGCACGTGCACGTACCACACCGCCGATATCTGGCGAAACAACAATAGGGTTTACAAGATCGGTTTTCTTCAAGATATCATCAAGTAAAACTGGTGAACCGAATACGTTATCAACTGGTACATCAAAGAAGCCTTGAATCTGCTCAGCATGTAAGTCACAGGTTAATACGCGGTCAATTCCTACAGTTGAGAGTAAATCTGCCACCACTTTTGCAGTGATAGGTACACGAGCAGAACGCACACGACGATCTTGACGAGCATAACCAAAATAAGGAACAACGGCTGTAATACGACCGGCAGATGCACGACGTAAAGCATCAACCATTACAATCAATTCCATCAGGTTGTCATTCGTTGGTGCACAGGTGGATTGAATAATAAATACGTCTGCACCACGCACATTTTCATTAATTTGCACTTGGATTTCACCATCGCTAAAGCGTCCAACGGTGGCATCGCCTAATGAAATGTAAAGACGTTCAGAAATCTTTTTTGCTAGCTCAGGCGTAGCATTTCCAGCAAAGAGTTTAATGTCTGGCATTTTATATAACCTCAGGTTGAGTATAGATAAATTAGTTGGTCGAGAGTTGTTTCAGCATGGTATGCAATGGTGAAACGTTTAATCCTTTAGCAACAAAGCCGAAAAATTCCTTCGGTTTTTGTTGGAAAACCGCTTGTGCTGATTTTTCATCATCAAATTCAGCAAAAACACAAGCCCCTGTCCCTGTTAATCTGGCTGGTCCATATTGTAACAACCATAGTAGGGCTTTTTCAACTTCAGGATATTGAGTCCGCACAACTTTTTCGCAATCGTTTGCAAACGGTTGGTTTAAAAGCTGTACAAGGGAGCTTTTTTCTGTATTGCGTGGCAAATCGGGATCGCTAAAAACTACTGCAGTAGAAATCGCAGTTTCAGGTTTCAGTACCACATAATATTTTTCTTGTGGTTCGCAGTATTGAATTTTTTCACCCACACCTTCTGCAAAAGCGGCTTGTCCATGGACAAAAATCGGCACATCAGCCCCAAGTTTTAGCCCAAGCTCGGCAAGTTCATCAATGGATAGATGGGTTTGCCATAAATAGTTTAAAGCAAGCAGAGTCGTTGCGGCATTGGATGAGCCGCCGCCAATCCCACCACCCATTGGCAGAATTTTATCTAAATGAATTGTCGCACCGAGTGTACAGTCTGTTTTTTCTTGTAGGAGCGTAGCTGCACGATAGATTAAGTTTTGCTCTAGAGGTAAGCCAGGGATTTCAGGAGTGATCCGAATTTGTTTATCTTGGTGAATATCAATGGTAAGCCAATCGCCGAAATCAAGAAATTGGAAAAGGGTTTGTAATTCGTGGTAGCCGTTTGGCAGTTTACCGTTTATATAGAGAAATAAATTGAGTTTTGCGGGGCTTGGAAAGCGGTTAGGCTTTCCAAGCGAAGTTGAAAGTGCGGTCGAAAAGTGATGTGTTTTCATTAGAACGCCCATTCATCCACACGAATTTTTAGGGTTTGTGATGTACTTTTATTCTTTAACAGAATATTTTCAGGCATCGAATTATCTGCATGATAACTTAAGTAATCGGCTGTCCACATTGAGCCATCAAGTGGATAGCTAAATTCGGATAAAAGGTGATTTGTTCCAACTTGATAATCCGCATTATCAGCTGGCTGACCTTTTAACCAATAAGATAAATGCTCTAGTGGTACATCCATTCCGATGATTTCACGTAACAATAATTTGGCATTTTTATCAGATTGCTGGTTGCCTTTATTATCTGAAATCGTCATACCATTTGGATGCATCTCCATAGTTAGCGTCGTTTTGCTAATGAGAGAATAAAGTTTTAGCTTATAGGCTTTCGGATTTTGATATTGCCACTCAAAGCGGCTAGAAAAACGCTCTTGTGGACTGATGTAACCAATTTGTCCTTTTGTGCTATAAGATTGAATTTGTTTGATTTTTTTGAGATGCTGTTGCCATGTAATATCATTTTTATCAATATGTTGAACATCTATTGGGCGCTCTGCATCAAGGGTACAAGCAGATAAGATCACGCTTGCAAATGCAGGTGCGAGAAGCGATTTTAATAATTTCATAACAAAATATTTACTAAAAAATTGCGCATATTGTAAGGGTTAGTTTACTTTTAGTAAAGCTGGATTAAGCATTTAAGCGAGTTTTCTCGGCTTTCACTGCGTCAATTCTTCGACGGGTTAATTCATCTCGAATACCTTGCTTTTCAAAACCATCTGCAATGACTTGTTGCACATCAACGGCTAGAGCAGCTTGATAAAGTGTTTTGAGGTAATCAATTTGCGGATATTCTTTATTTTCAAAGCCAGTTCGTCCGCGAGTATCAGATAAACATACTAATAAAAATTCCTCAAAGCGCTGAGGTTTGCGCCAAACATCAAACGTATTAAAGAGTTTCACTACTGTTTCTGGGCGAAGCTCTAAGGCTTTATGTACATGCGTGTGATATTCACAAGTTAATTCAGCTAATTCTTGAATATAATTAGGAATTCTAAGGCGTTTGCATAATGAACGAGTCGGTTTAATCCCCGCTTTTTCATGTCCATGATGACTAGGCCATATTTCTTTTGGTGTAAGGGCTTTTCCAAGATCATGACAAATCGCTGCAAAACGGACCGCACTTTTATTCAAATTGGTATTTTCAGTGAGTTTAACGGTTTGCTGCAATACGAGCATGGTATGAACAAAGCTATCAATTTCAGGATGATATTTGGCTGGGTTCGGTACGCCATCTAAGGCGGCAATCTCAGGGAAGAGCACTTTGAGTGCCCCCACATGATGAAGCGTTTCAAAATAAATTTCAGGATTTGGTTCGTTTAATGCTTTTTCTGTTTCCATCCAAACACGCTCAGCCGTTAGGTGGGCGAGTTCGCCTTGTTCAGTGAGTTCAGTCATTAATTTAAGGGTTTCTTCGGAAATTGAGAAACCTAAATGATGAAAACGAGCAGCGAAGCGTGCGACACGTAATACACGAAGTGGATCTTCAGCAAAAGCAGGCGAAATGTGACGTAAAATACGTTGATGAATATCCTCTACGCCATGATAAGGATCGTACAGCTTGCCTTCCTTATCTTGTGCAATGGCATTAATGGTAAGATCTCGGCGAATTAAATCTTGTTCAAGCGTAATATCATCTGAAAAATCACAAATAAACCCCGTATAACCTTTTCCTGATTTTCGTTCTGTACGGGCAAGTGCGTATTCTTCATGGCTTTCAGGATTGAGAAAAACAGGGAAGTCTTTGCCAACTTGTTGATAACTTTGAGCAAGCAAGATTTCAGGTGTTGCACCGACGACGACCCAATCACGATCTTTCACTGGTAAACCTAAAAGTTGATCTCGAACTGCACCGCCTACAATATAAATTTCCATTTTGCTCTCCCGTCAAAATATAAAGAAAAGGTAGGCGAATGCCTACCTCAACGATAAATCATTACCAGCTATCACGACGTTTACGTCTTGGTAAAAGGTGAGGCAATATTAAACCGATTAATAAACCTACACCTAATACCGAGCCACCATAAATAAACCATTGGATCGCAATTTCACGTTTACCAGCATCAAGCATTGCTTCTAAATCACGATTTTTATTTTTTATCATGTCTAATTCACGTTTAAGTTGTGAATTTAGTTCAAGTAACTCCCCACTTTGTTGCTCAGATTGCTTATTACGACGTTGAATTTCACTTGTGCGCTGCTGCCAATCAGAATCAACACGATTTAATTTTAAAGTCAGTTCTTGAATTTGAGCTTTTAATTTTGGATTTTCTTCGCGGCTACTTGGTGTAGAACTTAGTTCAGAGGTTAAAATCCAAGCCTCGCGATTTTTATTATCACGAATCAGGGTATATTTTCCCTGTTGTTCCAATGCGGTCACAGCTTCACCAGATTGAATGGCGCCTGCGATCTTAAATTGATCGCCAGCACCACGACGTAAATATGTATTCAGATTTTCTGTCACATATTTTGTCTCTGCTTGTACTGTTCCAATAGCTGAAATCAATACAACACAAGAAAATAAAACTTTATTGATTTTTGACATAATATTTCCCAAAACTGTAAATAAGCGAAGTGCGATTAAAAAATGTAATGAAAAATCATCGCACTTTTAATAATTATATTAGTGAAAAATTGCTCGAAGAACGTAGAAAATCATAATTGCAAAGAATGCACCAGCAGGTAATGTAACAACCCATGAACTAATGATGTTACGGATAACCGTTAAGTTAAGCGCCGCAATACCGCGAGCGAAACCGATACCTAAGATTGCCCCTACTAAAGTTTGTGTAGTGGAGATTGGTAAACCAGTACCTGATGCCACAACAACAGTCATCGCAGTTGCAAATTGTGCGGCAAAACCACGGCTCGGAGTTAAATCGGTAATACCTGAGCCTACCGTCGCCATCACTTTTTGTCCCATCGCAATAAGACCGACTGCGATACCTAATGCACCTAAGGGTAAAATCCACCAAGTTAATTTCCCACCGCTGAGGATTTGCCCACCATTTTCTACGATTGATACCACAGAAGAAAGCGGACCGATTGCATTGGCTACATCATTAGAACCATGTGCGAATGCCATAGCACAAGCGGTTAAAAGCATTAAGATACTAAAAATCTTTTCTACTGAACCGAATGTGCCTTTTGTCGCTTTTTCAGTGAATCTTTTACTACGGAAGTAGAAGTGGCAGAAAATCATACCAATGACGCTGATTAAAAATGAAATACCGAGCGTTTCATTTGTTGATAGGTTTAATCCAACGTGTTTTAAACCTTTTGCCATGGTCACAATACAAAGCACAAATACAGTAACAGCCATGTAGTATGGACCATATTTTTGAGCATTTTGTAGAGGCTTATCCGTATCGAATATGAGTTTTTGGATGCTCGCAAAGATCGTATAAGCTAAAAGCCCCGCAATTACTGGTGTGATAAACCAACTACCAACAATTCCACCGATTGTAGACCAGTCAACGGAACCAGGGCCAATGGTAATACAAGCAAAACCGATTAAAGCACCGATGATGGTGTGGGTACCAGAAACAGGCCAACCCATTTTAGTGGCAATAAATAACCAAGCACCTGATGCAAAGAGAGTCGAAAGCATCCCTAGCGCTAAGAGATCTGGAGATTCGATAAATTGAGTCGGATCGATAACGCCACTTTTAATAGTCTCAGTGACTTCACCGCCGGCTAAATATGCTCCGGCAGATTCAAAAATTAAAGCAATAATAATCGCTTGTTTTGCTGTAATGGTTCCCGAACCTACGGAAGTTCCCATTGAGTTTGATACGTCGTTGGCACCAATACCAAATGCCATAAAAAAGCCGAATACCGCAGTAATTAAGACTAACCACGAGCCGTATGCATTAATAATTTCCATAGTGATTTCCTATGTTGTAGTTAATGTCGTCAAAATTAGGAACGAGCAAGCATTAATTCAATACGAGAGCCAACACGTTGAGCCTGATCAGCTAATACGCCTACCCACTCGATGATTTTATATAGGAACATCACATCAATAGGATTGTAATGACTTTCAATCGTATAGAGCATATTACGTAGCTTAATTTGCATTTGATCTGTATCATCTTCAATGCTATCAAGCTCTTGAATCATATTATTAACTAACGTTAACTCACGTCCTTTGAAACCCGTTTCAAGTAATTTATCCATTTCTTCAATCACCAAGTGTGCTTGATGAATAGAATCTAAGCTACGCTGAACATAATGTAAAAATTCCTCCTGCATTTCTTCAGGAATACCAAATTGTCGACCAACCATACGACCAGCAATATCTTTAGCATAATTAGCTAATTTATCTTGTTGTGTAACTAATTCGAGCAAATCAGTACGATCAATAGGTAAAAATAAACCACGAGGCAATTTCAAACGAATTTCGCGTTTTAAGCTATCAGCCTCACGTTCACATTGAGAAATATCCAAACGTGTTTTTTCTGCATCATTCCATTGTTTTAAAAACGTATATTTGAAAAATGGAACCAGTAAGTCACAGCATTCTGTTACTTTTTTTGAGTGTTTTTGCAGAGGCTTCAAAGGAGAATGGGCAAATAATCCGAGAATATTATTCATTGCCATAGGTGTTTTACTCCATAACAAGGGTTAAAATTTCCGTTGCATATTACCTGATTTTATAAGGAAATACACGAAAAAGATCTTGATTTGTATAAAATTATCTGTATATTTAAACAGTTAAAATTGATAAGGAAAAATAAAATGAGTAATGAAGTTGAATTAAAGCTTGCAGTCACCTCTGATGCTTTTGATATCCTAAAAACACACCTAAATCAATTCAATATCTTAGAGCAAAATACGATCTTTCTAGGAAATACTTATTTTGATTATCCTGATCATTTTTTAGCGAAACAAAAAATGGGATTGCGTATCCGTCGAGAAAATAATGATTTCACACTTACCTTAAAAACTGACGGAAAAGTGGTTGGTGGATTGCATAGCCGTCCAGAATATAATTTATCTATACTTGATGATTCAGTACCTACATCGGCACAATTAACGTCATTGTATCCATTTGAACACTTGCCTTCCGCTGCATTACAGCCGATTTTCTCAACAGATTTTAACCGCACTTTTTGGTTGATTGCATTTGGTGCATCAAAAATTGAAGTGGCTTTTGATCAAGGGAAGATTCTGTCAGGGGAGAAAACGCAGCCTATCTGCGAAATTGAATTTGAATTAAAAGAAGGGCTTGTTTCAGATCTTTTCTATTTTGTCTCACTTTTACCTTTTGAACAGGATGTGTATTTTAGTTCGGCAAGTAAAGCGAAACGAGGCTACCAACTAGCCAGTAAACCACTTCTGACAGATTGGTTAAATAAATGGCGGGATTTCTTAAAAGAAGAACGTGAGGGAAGTGCGGTTAATTCTCGCGAACAATTAAGTACTGTCATGAAAATGGAGCAGCAATTGATTGAGGAAACGCTTTCATTCCCAACAGATGTGTTTGCTTTCGATTTTATGAAAACCGTTGAACGTGTTGGCGCATTTTTCAATCTTTATCATTATTATGATGACCACAAAGCCTTGTTTGAAAAACTGGAAGAAAATCGATCAGTTGAGTTATTAGTAAGTAATCAATTTTTCCTTAATGAAATAAAAGGCTTGATTACCTTTCATAGCGAAACAAAAGATAATTTTCAAACTATTGAGAAGTTAAAAGCGTTATTAAAGAGCCGTGCGTATTTTGAAAGAATGCTTGGTTTAATGATGTTGATGGCATAAAACAGTTTCTCGAAAGGATAATAAAAATGGCAAAAGCTCCTAAAACCGCTTATGTATGTAATGATTGTGGCGCTGAATTTTCGCGCTGGCAAGGGCAGTGTTCTGCCTGTAAAGCGTGGAATACCATTAGTGAAGTGCGGTTAATTTCAGCCTCAAATTCCGCAAAAAATGATCGTTTTAGTGGTTATGCAGGAGAAACCCGTGCAAAAATCCAAACACTTTCTGAAATTAGCTTACAAGAAACACCGCGTTTCACCAGTGGATTTAAAGAATTAGATCGCGTATTAGGCGGCGGGATCGTACCAGGGAGTGCCATTTTAATTGGTGGGCATCCTGGTGCGGGGAAAAGTACTTTGTTACTTCAAGTGATGTGTGGATTAGCAAAAAATATGACCGCACTTTATGTAACAGGGGAAGAGTCGCTTCAACAAGTGGCAATGCGGGCTAATCGCTTAAATCTACCGACAGATAAATTAAATATGTTATCTGAAACGTCTGTTGAGCAAATTTGTAATTTGGCGGATCAGTTGAAACCTCAAATTATTGTGGTGGATTCGATCCAGGTTATGCACCTTTCAGATATTCAATCTTCTCCAGGAAGTGTGGCACAAGTGCGTGAATGTGCCTCTTTCCTGACTCGTTATGCTAAAACACGACAGGTTGCTATCATTATGGTTGGGCATGTCACTAAAGACGGCACCCTCGCAGGTCCGAAAGTATTGGAACATGCCATTGACTGTTCGTTATTGCTGGAAGGGGAGGCAGATTCCCGTTTCCGTACGTTACGTAGCCATAAAAACCGTTTTGGCGCAGTGAATGAGCTGGGTGTATTCGGTATGACAGAGCAAGGCCTGCGCGAAGTGAAAAATCCATCGGCGATTTTCTTAAGCCGAGGAGATGAACAAACGCCTGGTAGCTCGGTCATGGTACTTTGGGAAGGCACCCGTCCGCTTTTGGTTGAAATTCAAGCATTGGTGGATCATTCCATGCTCGCTAATCCGCGTCGTGTGGCAGTAGGACTAGAACAAAATCGTTTAGCCTTATTGCTTGCAGTATTGCATCGCCATGGTGGATTACAAATGTCAGATCAAGATGTTTTTGTCAATGTCGTTGGTGGTGTAAAAGTCGGGGAAACTGGGGCGGATCTTGCATTGTTACTTGCATTAATTTCCAGTTTCCGTAATCGACCGTTGCCACAAGATTTAGTTGTCTTTGGGGAAGTTGGGTTAGCCGGTGAAATTCGACCGGTAACCAGTGGTCAAGAACGTATTAGTGAAGCGGCAAAACATGGTTTTAAACGCGCGATCGTCCCTTTTGCCAATAAGCCGAAAAGTGCGGTTGAGAATATGGACGTTTTTACGGTGAAAAAACTCGCTGATGCACTTGCCATTTTGGATAATTTCTAAAAAAACGTTGTCCTACTGTTGTCTGATTACTGAAAGTTTTTGATAAATTAGATAGAATATGCGCCGTACATAAGGAAAGGTTATGGAAAAGAAATTAAATAAAGCGTTGGATAGCATTGATATCAAAATCTTAAATGAATTACAACGCAATGGTAAAATCTCGAACATCGATTTATCAAAAAAAATTGGGTTATCGCCAACACCTTGTTTAGAAAGGGTAAAACGCCTAGAAAAACAAGGTGTCATAATGGGGTATCGTGCCCTATTAAATCCTGAATTATTGGATGCCCCTTTATTGGTGATCGTTGAAATCACGCTCGTGCGTGGTAAACCCGATGTTTTCGAAGAATTTAATGCGGCGATTCAAGCGCTTGATGAAATTCTTGAATGTCATTTGGTATCGGGCGATTTTGATTATTTACTCAAAACACGTGTAGCGGATATGGCAGAATATCGAAAATTATTAGGTACTACATTGTTGCATTTGCCAGGTGTGAATGACACTCGAACTTATGTTGTAATGGAAGAAGTGAAACAAACTAATTATCTCGTACTAAAATAAAAAATGATTAAACGAATTACAAAAAGATTTACGCCTAAACAATATTTAGCCGAGTTATTACTCGGATTGGTTGCACTCTTAGGTTTATATCTAATTGTCGCATGGTCAAGTTATACACCATTGGACAATTCTTGGTCAACAGCAAGTTTTCAGACTGAAACTATTAATAAGGCAGGTGCTTTGGGTGCTTGGATGATTGATACGTTTTTTATTTTTTTAGGCTATATGGGCCATCTTATCCCATTTATAATCTTCCTTGTACCTATTTTTTTATTAAAAACAAAAGCTGTTCATGTTATTTCTGTGACTCGCATTTTATTGCGTTCTTTTGGATTTATTATTTTCATCGTTGGTTTAACGATGATGGCGACACTGTTGCTTTCAAATACGAACTATTACTTAGCTGGAGGTGTCTTGGGTGGTAGCTTAGTAGTAAATTTATACCCTTTGCTTGGTAAGTTTGGTTGCATCTTAGTCGGTTTTATTTGTGCAGTAATTGGCTTTATTTTCTGTTCAGGTGCATCATTAATCCGTTTAATGGTGAAGTTCTATCATTGGTTAACCATGAAAAATCAGCCAGCAGAAGAAAAGCAAACCGAGCATACTTCTGTGGATGATCTTGAACAAATCGTGGTTGATTCCTCTCAAGCGCTTTCTTTCTCCCATTCTCAATTAGGAACTGGATATACAGAAAATAAAAAAGAGGAAGAGGTAGATAATACCTTTTTTAAATCAGAACAACTGATAAATATCAGTGGGCTATCCTCAACAAGTGCTTCAGAGTCTGCAGATGTTGAAAAATTAGAAGATAAGTTTAAAGGTTTTACGGTTGAATCTGACCATTTACCTCATGTATCTATTTCCACCGCCTCTTCCGTTGAATTACCAACAAAAGAAGATTTTTCAGTCACATGGAAAAATTCACAAGTGAATCACCAAAGTGTGGATGATTCAGATGATATTTTTGAAGAAAATATGATGCCCAAAGTGTCACTCAAAATACCTGAAAACACAACCGCACTTTATCCAACTTATGATGAATCTTTAGAATCAGACAATGATGGTTTAGAAGATGAATTAGCTCGTCAGTTTGCAGAGCAAGAGCAAGCTCGTTTGCAAGAAATGGAAGCTCGAGCGAAAGCCTCAAATGCTGAAGATGCATTAAAAGTGATCTTACATGAGCCAGCGGTTTCACCAACTAAAGAGCGTGAAATTTATACTGAGAATAGCGATGAAATAACCTATAAGCCATATTCTGATACGCTTATTCATCCAGCATTTCAACAACCAACGAATAAACGAGAGAAACCGACAACACCTTTACCAAGTTTAGATTTACTTGAGCATCGTCCTACACAGGCTCAAGATATTACGCGTAAAGAAATTTTAGACACATCCGCACGTATAGAACAACAATTAAAGAATTTTAATGTAAAAGCGAAAGTACAAGATGTGTTGGTGGGGCCTGTAGTGACTCGCTATGAATTGGAGTTACAACCAGGCGTAAAAGCATCAAAAGTAACGAGTATTGATACCGATTTAGCCAGAGCCTTAATGTTCCGCGCGATCCGTGTAGCGGAAGTGATTCCAGGCAAACCTTATATTGGTATTGAAACACCGAATGCTCATCGACAAATGGTACCATTGCGTGATGTACTTGATAGTAATGAGTTCCGCTCGTCAACATCATTACTTTCAATGGCTTTGGGGAAAGATATTGGAGGAAATTCTGTCATTGTAGATTTGGCTAAAATGCCTCATTTGCTGGTTGCGGGATCAACAGGTTCAGGGAAATCTGTTGGAGTGAATACTATGATTTTAAGTTTACTTTTCCGTGTCAGACCCGATGAAGTGAAATTTATTATGATAGATCCAAAAGTGGTCGAGCTTTCTATTTATAACGATATTCCTCACTTACTGACTCCAGTTGTGACTGATATGAAAAAAGCAGCGAATGCACTACGTTGGTGTGTAGATGAAATGGAACGTCGCTACCAATTACTATCAGCTTTACGTGTGCGTAATATTGAAGGTTATAATGAAAAAATTGAAGAATATGAAAAACTGAATATGCCTATTCCAAATCCAATTTGGAAGCCAGGTGATACAATGGATAAAATGCCGCCACCATTAGAAAAATTAAGTTATATAGTCCTAATTGTTGATGAGTTTGCTGACTTAATGATGGTAGCGGGTAAACAAATTGAAGAATTAATTGCTCGCTTAGCACAAAAAGCCCGAGCCATTGGTATTCACCTTATTTTAGCAACGCAACGTCCTTCAGTTGATGTTATAACTGGTTTAATTAAAGCCAATATTCCGAGTCGTATTGCTTTTACGGTAGCAAGCAAAATTGACTCTAGAACGATTCTGGATCAAGGCGGTGCTGAAGCCTTATTGGGGCGTGGTGACATGTTATATTCAGGTCAAGGTTCGTCGGATCTTATTCGAGTACATGGCGCCTTTATGAGCGATGATGAGGTTGCAAGAGTAGCTGATGATTGGCGAGCAAGAGGTAAACCGAATTATATTGATGGCATTTTAGACGGCGCGGATGATGAATACTCAGGTGAGAAATCAACGGCAAGCAGTGGCGATCTTGATGTGTTATTTGATGACGTTGTGGAGTTTGTATTAAGTACTGGCAATACGTCAACCTCTTATGTTCAACGTAAATTTAGTGTGGGGTTTAACCGAGCAGCTCGAATTATGGATCAGCTTGAAGAACAAGGCATTTTAGGTCCTATGACAAATGGAAAACGAGAAATTTTAGCCCGACGTTCCGAATATTAATTCTCTTAAATTTCACTTTACAAAAAGGAAAGTAGAATGAAAAAAACATTAATAAAAATGACCGCACTTACTGCACTTTTAAGCGCAAGTAACTTTGCTTTTGCTGATGCCGCAGATGAGCTGCAAAATCGCTTAAATCAAGTGACGGTATTAAGTGCTGATTTCTCTCAAATTGTGACGTCTGCTGGCGGTAAAAACGTTCAACAAGGAAGTGGGAAACTTCAAATTAAACGTCCAAATCTTTTCCGTATGGATACCAAATTACCGCAAGAAACACAAATTATTGCAGATGGCAAAACCCTTTGGTATTACGATCCATTTGTGCAACAAGTGACAGCTCAATGGGTAAAGGATGCGGTAAATAATACCCCTTTCGTCCTTTTAACCAGTAACGATAAAAACCACTGGAATCAGTATTCAGTGACGCAGAATGCAGATACATTTGTGCTAAAACCAAAGGCAAAAAATAGCAACATTAAACAGTTTGATATTCGTGTAGATACAAATGGTGTGTTAAAAAATTTCAGCACCACAGAAAAAGATGGCCAAACCAATCTTTATGTGTTGCGTAACATTACGAATCAAACACTAGCTGATAGCTTATTCCAATTTAGCGTACCGAAAGGTGTGGAATTGGATGACCAACGTAAAAGTAAAAAATAATTCATAAGGTGTGAATGATAATTTTCACATCTTTTGCTTATTAAGGAAAGAATATGTCTAATCTGAATTTTGATTTTGCTGAAAATGACTTTCGCCCTTTAGCTGCTCGTATGCGTCCAACAAATTTGGAACAATATTATGGACAGACGCATTTAATTGGGGAAGGAAAGCCTCTTCGTAAAGCAATTCAAGCAGGGCATGTTCATTCTATGATTTTGTGGGGACCGCCGGGTACAGGTAAAACAACACTGGTAGAAGTTATTGCTCATCGTATCAATGCAGAAGTTGAACGGATTTCAGCGGTAACAAGTGGCGTGAAAGAAATTCGAGAATCAATTGAGCGTGCGAAACAAAATCGACTTGCAGATCGCCAAACGATTTTATTTGTGGATGAAGTGCATCGCTTTAACAAAAGCCAACAAGATGCGTTTTTACCCCATATTGAAGATGGGACGATTATTTTTATTGGTGCAACAACGGAAAATCCTTCCTTTGAATTAAATAATGCATTGCTTTCTCGTGCGAGAGTTTATCTCCTTAAGTCATTGACAGTTGCTGAAATCGAACAAGTTCTAAAGCTGGCGATTTCTGATCCTGAGCGAGGATTAGGTAAAGAACGGTTAATTTTAGAAGAGAATTTACTACAGGTATTAGCCGAATATGTGAATGGTGATGCTCGCCTGGCTTTAAACTGTCTTGAACTGATGGTGGATATGGCTTCTGACACAGAAAACGGTAAAAAATTAGACCGCACTTTGTTGAAAGAAGTATTAGGTGAGAGACAAGCGCGTTTTGATAAACAAGGCGATCGTTTTTATGATTTGATTTCTGCTTTACATAAATCCATTCGAGGTTCAGCAGCAGATGCGGCGCTTTACTGGTATGCACGAATTATTACTGCAGGCGGCGATCCGCTTTATGTTGCACGACGTTTATTAGCGATTGCCTCAGAAGATGTGGGTAATGCTGACCCAAGAGCAATGCAAGTTGCACTAGCGGCTTGGGATTGTTTTACAAGAGTGGGCGCTTATGAAGGAGAGCGAGCCATTGCGCAAGCCATTATTTATTTGGCTGTAGCTCCGAAGAGTAATGCGGTTTACAACGCATTTAATGCAGCCAAACAACATGCAAAAGAGTTTCCTGATTTCGATGTGCCACCTCATTTACGTAATGCGCCAACGGCTTTAATGAAAGAATTAGGTTATGGCGCTGAATATCGTTATGCACATGATGAACCAAATGCTTATGCTGCAGGAGAAAATTACTTCCCACCAGAACTGAAAGATACGCAGTATTATTTCCCAACTAACCGAGGCATGGAAATTCAGATTAAAGAAAAACTTGAGCGTTTACAAGAGCAAGATAAAAACTCGTTAAAAAAACGCTATAAATAGTTTCTTTAAAAACAGTAAATATAAAAAGAACGGTCAAATTGATCTGACCGCTCTTTTTGTTATCACTTAAAAACGCATTATTTTGCTGCTTTTAACTCTTGGTAATACTGTTCATAGTATTGAATTGCATCACCTACATCATCTTGCCAGTAGCTTTTTTGAAGGATTTCTGCTGGTGGATAAATAGATGGATCTTCTGTAATTTCTTTTGGAAGTACTTTTTTCGCTTCAAGGTTAGCTGTTGGGTAACCAATTGCTAAAGTCAATTTTTCCGCTGCTTTTGCACCTAATAAGTAGTTAATTAACTTGTGTGCACCATCTGGGTTTTTAGAGGTTTTAGGAATCGCTAAAGTATCAACCCAAAGAACAGGACCTTCTTTTGGGAACACCATATTTAATGGCGCTTGTTCTTTTTTTGCGATACGTACAGAACCATTCCATAACTGACCTAATTCCACTTCACCAGAGATAAAAGAGTTTGCAGGGTTATCAGAATTGAAAGAAAGTACGTTTGGACGTAGTTTTAACAACTCTTCATAAGCTTGCTTGATAATTGCAGGATCTTTGGTGTTTGGATCTTGACCAATTTTTAATAACGCAATATTGAACACTTCACGCGCATCATCTAATAATTGGATTTTGTTTGCATATTCAGGTTTCCAGAAATCGCCCCAAGAAGTGAAGTCAGAACCTTTATAGGTATTGGTATTAAATGCAATACCTGGCGCACCTAACAACTGAGGAAGTGAGTATTTATTGCCTTTATCATAAGGTTTGTTGAGCCAATCAGGGTCTAATTCTTTGATAACAGGTAATTTACTGTGATCTAATTCTTGTAGCATGCCTTCTCGTGCCATTTTAGATACGAAGTAGTTAGATGGTGCAATCACATCATAACCGCCTGCATCACCTTGGGTTTTCATTTTGGCATACATCGTTTCATTAGATTCAAGACTTGCTACAATAACTTTGATACCAGTTTCTTTTGTGAAGTCATCCAAAAGACCATCTGGTACATATTCAGTCCAAGTATATAAATACACAGTATCATTTGCTGGAGCCTGTGCTTTTGTTGCATCAGACTTGGCTTCTTTGTCGTTACAAGCAGTTAATGTAGCGGCAACTAAACCCGCAGTAAGCAAACCTGCAAATTTTTTCATTTTTCTCTGTTCTCCGTAAAAGAGGGGTAAAAAACCACCTGCATTAATGCAGGTATAAAAAAACGCCTTGATTGTGCGTCAAGGCGTATTCTATTTGATCTTAAAAGATTTGTGAAACCTTTTTATATCAATGTTTAATGATTATTTTTACGTGCAATTAATTGGCTTAAAATGACTAACCCTAATGAAAGCACGATCATAATCGTTGCTAATGCGTTTACTTCCGGTGTTACACCTGTTTTTACAAGTGAGAAGATACGCAACGGTAGGATTTCATAGCTTACACCACTTACGAAAGAGGATACAACAACATCATCTAGTGAAATAGTAAAGCTTAACAACCAACCAGATACGACAGCCGGTAAGGCAAGTGGTAGAATAATTTTACGTAAAATCGTGACTTCACTCGCACCTAAATCTTTTGCTGCTTCAAGCATTCTGGCATCAAAGCCATTTAAGCGAGAGAAAATCGTCACGGTAACATAAGGTAAACAGAACGTTACGTGTGCCAATAATAATGACCAGAAACCTAACGAAATTCCTACAACCATGAATAAGGCAAGTAGAGAAACCGCCATCACGATATCTGGTGACATCATGACAATAAATAACATGCCACTTACCGCTTGTTTTCCGCGGAAACGATAGCGATAAAGTGCAATCGCGGTTAAACCACCCACAATAGTTGCTAAGGTTGCGGCAAAGAAAGCAATCGTGACAGAGTGGAACGCAGCTTGGATTAAGGTATCGTTATTAAATAAACGCTCATACCAGTTCCAACTAAAACCTTTCCAACTTAAACCATAACGGTCTTCATTAAAGGAGTTAGTCACCAAGATAATAATTGGGATATACAAATAAGCGTACACCACAAACATAAAAATATTACGTAGTAAGCGACTCATTATTCTAACTCCACTTTCTTATTCAACAATTTATTTGCACGATAGTAAACGAAAATCAACAATGCCATTAAGATAGTTAAACCGATGCTGATTGCCGAACCGAATGGCCAGTTACGGGAAATTAAGAATTCACTCTTAATCACGTTACCTACTAATAATACTTTCGCCCCACCAAGCAAGTCAGCTACGTAGAACATACCCATTGCTGGTAGTAGTACTAATAAACAACCTGCAACAATACCTGGCATGGTTAATGGCAGAATAACACGGAAGAAACGTTGAACTGCATTTGCCCCTAAATCTCTTGCCGCTTCTAATAAACGTCCGTCTAATTTTTCAATAGCAGAGTAAAGCGGTAGAATCATAAATGGTAAAAGGAGATACACTAAACCAATGATTACAGCTACTTCGGTATTTAAAATACGAATAGGCTCGCTCAAAATGCCCATATCCATTAACATGGTATTTAACACCCCTTTCACACCAAGGAAGACTTTCATTCCATAGATACGAATAAGTGAGTTTGTCCAGAATGGCAATACCACAAGGAATAACAAAAATGGACGATATTTTGGATTAATTTTGCTGACCATAAAGGCAAATGGATAGCCAATGAGTAAGCAAATAATCGTCGCAATACCAGACATATACAATGAATTCCACACAACCTGTGCATAAAGCGGATTAAACAGGTTAGTGTAGTTATCTAAAGTAAATGGCAAAGCATAAAAGTCGCTACCATCTCGGGTTAAAAAACTTACGGTTAATACTAATAAGTTTGGAATTAGCACAAAGAAGATTAACCAACTAAAGATAATTGCAACAGTAATTTTCTGGAATTTATTATTGATTATCTTCATCGTTGAGTACAACCTCCCAACCTTCGTGCCATGTAATACCTACACGTTGACCAACGCTGTGATCCATATGTGGGTCATCTTCGTTAAAGAATTCGCTTACTAATACGCGTTTGCCGTTATGATCAAATTCTACGGTAGACTCAAGTGTCATCCCTTTATAGGTACGATCCACAATGCGACCAATAATTGCATTTGAGTGCTCATTTTCGTCAAGCTCTTCAATCACAATATCTTCTGGGCGTAATAACACTTGTAGTTTTTGACCTTTTTCAGCAGAGATACTCGTGTGAATATCGCATACACGACCTTCTACGTTAGCAAGTAACTCATCGTCAGATTTACGCTCAATCACAGTGGCATCAAATACATTAATTTCACCAATAAAGCGAGCGACGAATAGGTTAGCTGGATCTTCATAGATTTCACGAGGTGAACCATCTTGTGCAATTTTACCTTTACGTAATAAGACGATACGGTCAGACATGGTGATCGCTTCTTCTTGATCATGGGTAACGAAAATAAAGGTAATGCCAAGTTGACGCTGTAATTGTTTAAGTTCATTTTGCATTTGTTTACGTAACTTATAATCCAGCGCAGATAAAGATTCATCAAGTAGCAACACTTTCGGCTTATTCACTACTGCACGAGCAATCGCGATACGTTGTTGCTGACCACCAGAAAGTTGAGTTGGTTTACGGTCGGCCATTTCTTCTAATTGCACCATACGCAATGCATCCAGAACGCGAGGTTTAATTTCGCTTTCTGCCACTTTTTGCATACGCAAACCAAAAGCCACGTTATCAAAAATAGTCATATGCGGGAATAATGCATAACTTTGGAATACGGTGTTAATGTGGCGTTTTTCTGCCGGAACATTAGTAATATTTTCACCGTCCAAAATAATATGACCTTCATCTAATTCTTCTAAACCTGCTAATAAACGTAGCACTGTAGTTTTACCACAGCCTGACGGGCCAAGAATTGTGACGAATTCACCGTTATTAATGGTTAGATTAAAATCATTAATAATTGTGTTAGAACCATAGGATTTTTTGATTGAACGAAGCTCAATAATAGGCTTTTGAACCAGATTTTCCACTAGCTTTGGTTTTCTCCCTAATTTCACCAATTTAATCGGTACTGAGTAGAAATGAACCTGCAAAAATGATGCAGGGGCGACATAAAATTGAACAGCTATGATATAGCGAATTGTTAATGATGAAAAGGATTTAATCACGTTTTTAGGAAAAATTTTATTGAAATACTGACCGCACTTTTTTTAGAAAATTTTATAACTCTTCACTTTCTTGTTATATATCAAGAACAGCAAGGATTTTTGGGATTAGACTAGCAGTAAAACAAAGGAGAATGTCAAAATGGAAGAACAAGATTATAATAAATTACTGGAGCGATTTTTAACTTATGTTGCGTTTGATACGCAATCTAAATCGTCTGCAAAGCATTCACCAAGTTCAGTAGGGCAAATGAAGTTGGCTTTACATTTGCAGCAAGAATTAATTGAACTTGGTTTACAAGATGTCAATGTGACTAAGCATGCCATTGTCACAGCTTATTTACCTTCAAATCATCCCGAGTTAACACAAACTATTGGATTTATTTCCCACCTTGATACCTCACCACAATGCAGCGGAAAAAATGTTCAACCCGAAGTGATTGAAAATTATCGGGGGGGAGATATTGCATTAGGTTTAGGAATTGAATTTATTAGTCCCGTGTATTATCCATTTTTACATCAGCTTATTGGTAAAACCTTGATTGTGACAGATGGAACGACTCTACTTGGTGCAGATAATAAAGCTGGAATCGCAGAAATTATGACTGTACTTTCTATCTTGCAACGAGAAAATATAGCACATTGTAATATTCGGGTTGCATTTACACCAGACGAAGAAATTGGCTTAGGGATGCATTATTTTCCATTGGACGATTTTCCTTGTGATTGGGCATATACCATTGATGGTGGAGAAGTGGGCGAATTAGAGTATGAGAACTTTAATGCTGCGACCGCAAAAATTACCTTTAAAGGTCGGAGCATTCATCCAGGTTATGCTAAAAACAAATTAGTGAATGCGCTTACGTTAGCTTGTGAATTTCAACAAGGTTTTCCAAAAGATGATGTTCCTGAAAAAACATCGGGTAAAGAGGGTTTTTTCCATTTAGATGATTTTAAAGGGGATATTGAGAAAGTTGAGCTACATTATCTCATTCGAGATTTTGACCAAGCTCATTTTGAGCAACGCAAGGCGTTTATTTATCAATTAGTGGAAAAATTTAATAGAGAGAAAAGCCTGAAAGAGCCCGTGGAATGTGTCATTGAAGACAGTTACAAAAATATGTATGACACAGTTAAAAATGTTCCACTGGCGATTAAACTTGCGGATGCAGCAATGAAAGCTTGCGGTATTACACCAAATCACAAACTAATACGCGGTGGAACGGATGGGGCATTTTTAGCGGAAAAAGGATTAGCTTGTCCAAATATTTTTACTGGTGGCTATAATTTCCATAGTAAGCATGAATTAATTACTCTAGAAGGAATGGGAAAATCGGTTGAAGTAATACTACAAATTGTAAAGGTTTGTAAATTAATGTAAAGAAAAAACTTGCATTTGTTATAGCGTAACAATATAATAGTTAATGTTTTATCGAGATTCCTTTGATAAAGCTAAACTTTAGAGATTTTATTCATAAATTCCTTTTTGGTGCTCCTAAGAAATTAGGAGCTTTTTTTTAGCCAAAATTCAGATCTTTACTTCAAAAACGGATTATTTTGTTTCTCTTGTCCAATAGTTGTGTAAGGACCATGCCCTGCAACAATAACCATGTCGTCGTTTAATGTAAATAATTTATTTTTAATTGATGAGATCAATGTATCGAAATTCCCACGAGGAAAGTCTGTACGCCCAATGCTATTTTGAAAAAGGACATCGCCAGTAAAAGCGATATTTTTTTCATGCTCAATAAAGCCAATGTGACCTGGGGTATGGCCTGGAAGGTGAAAAATTTCAAAGGTTAATGTGCCAATTTGAATTTCTTCGCCTTCTTGATTAAACCAGCGATCAGGTGTAAATGCGGAAACATAAGGTAAACCAAATTGTTGAGATTGCTGTGGTAGACTTTCAAATAGAAAACGATCTTCTTCTTGCGAACCCCAAATTTCAATGTTGAAATGATCACGAATCGCTTCAGCGGCACCCACATGATCAAGATGTCCATGCGTTAATAGGACTGCTTTAAGGTTTAATTCGAGTTCTTCAATGCGTTGAATAAGCTTTTCCGCATTACCACCAGGATCGATAATTGCTGCATTTTTTTCATCATCCCAAATAAGTGAGCAATTTTGCTGAAAGGCTGTAACTGGAATAATTTCAATATTCATCTTTTTTCCTTATTGTTGATAACAAAAAACCACACAGAAGTGCGGTTTTAATCACATTTTTCTATGCACCACGCCATGCTCTTATTGGTCCAGTATCAACATGAATAAAATTACTATAGGGATAATATCCTACGCCACCACTCTTGAGATTTTCAGCGGCCTGACGTAATTTAGCTAAAGGGATAGCGGGTATTCTAAAATCAATGGCTTGTCCTTTAATATGATAGCTATTACTTGCTACACCATGACTTTGGCGATGGCGTACAGCATTTGTTTTAGCACTACGATAACCACAAATTACATCAATTTGTGCCGTACGTAAACCTAAGTTATTTTGTAAATGATAAAATTTCATGAAGAGGTTAGGATCCATATGATGGACTTGGTCAGTACGGCGATCTCTCATAAAATAATCAAGTTTAACCAGTAATGAGCGACTAAACCCAGAGGTTGCAGAAAATTCTCCGCTTAATCGTTCATTGGTATTGAGATTATAAAAGCTAAGGATGCGAGGCTTTGTCGTAGAGACCATGGCTAACACTGAGCTTGGCATTATACTTGCACCTAAAGCAATGCCGCCTAATGAAATCCATTTGCGGCGATTATTATCAATTTTACTCATTTGCTAGTTTCTTTTTTATTAATGTCTAACTTTAGACAATGTCTATCAGAAAAAGTTCTAATTTGTATGTTTTCTAAAGGTATTTTTTTACGATATTCCAGTCAATACCGCTAAAACTTGCCGCATCATCATATTTATAAATATCGGGTAAAACTTGTATTTGACCATTTTCCACCCATGCGGTGACATAATATAAGAATACAGGGTCATTTGTACGAATATTCGCAGAAGTCGTTTTCTTACTTGCTAAAACATTGCGCTTTTTATCATCTGACCAGCCCGCTTCTTGTAATAAAAGGGAGGCTAGTTGGTCGGATTTTTCTACGCGTACACAGCCAGAACTTAATGCGCGATCTTTTTTACTAAATAAACTATGATTTGGTGTATCGTGAAGATAAATTGCATCAGAACTTGGCATATTGAATTTATAGTTACCTAACGCACTGTCGCCAGCAGCTTGACGGATGCGATATGGAAATTTATCACCAATACGACTCCAATTAATAGAGTGAGGATCAATGGCATTACCTCGACTATCCAAAATAGAATAGTTGTGAGCTGTTGCATAGCTAGGATCACGTTTTAGTTTTGGTAAAATATCTTCATTGATTAAACGTGTTGGGGCATTCCAAGGTGGATTCACCACCACGTTACTTAAACGGCTGTACATTACTGGTGTACGGCGTTCATTTTTTCCTACGATAACACGTGATTCTAAGATTGCTTTCCCATCACGGTAATATTTTAATTTATAACTCGGAATATTGACAAAAATGCCATTTTCAAAATCAGGAATAACACGTAAACGCTGCGCATTGAGAGCAAGTTTTTTACCCATTGCAGAAATACCAGAAGCTGAAATCATTGATGGAAGTGCTTGTACAGTTTCACGGTATAAACGATTATGGTTCGATAATCCATTCACAAAGTCAGAAACAGCATTGTTTTTAACCGCACTTTGCCATTGGTCAATAATTTCTTGATTTGGTAATTCTGGTTTGTAAGCATTCGTTGCATATAACCAACGTTGTGCTTGTTGATTTACGTTCTTGCTGTAATACAAGTAATCAAGGAAAGCATCACTTAATAACACATCGTAGGTAAGGCCGCCAGTCTTTTCAGCGTTATGTAAATTGATTAATGATTGCGCGGAACGTTTAGAAATACCAGACGCTACCATGGCCGCATATTCGCGTAGGAATTGTTTTTCTGCAGCCTTGTCTTTCCACATTAAGTCATATTTGTTATCGGCATATAATTTTGCCAAAATTGGTTTGAACTGCAGATTTTGTTCACCAATTTCATGAGTTAATGACATCTCTAGCATGGTTTGCTTTTCAGCTGCTAGACGAGCTTGGTCTTCTTTGATTTCCGCTTCAAGTTTTGCACGCTCTTCAGGGCTTAATTTAGACATATCAACGCCTTTATTCTCGGTTTGTTGAGGTTGCCCAACTGTTTTTGCCCAGTCTGCTAACGCACAACCTGATGTCATCATTGATAATGATAAGACTAATGTGCTTAATTTCATTGTTCCTTTTAACATTACTGTACCTTTAAAAATATTCATAAAAATAACCGCACTTCAGTTTTTTTATCTGCTAAAGTGCGGTCAAAATAATCGTTATTTTGTTGCTTTTGCCGCTTCTTGTTTTATTTCAGCATCCACTTTTTGTTGATTAGCATTGAGTTTCACTAAATCAGCTGCCATTTTTTCCGCTTCTTTTAAGAAGAAATCTGGCGCTTCATAGTCTTTCGGTAAATCATCAATATCTTTTAATGCTTTTTTACCTTCACGTTTAAAACGATCATTGAGATCTTTTAAACGTCTTGCATCATCTTTGTCATTTTCCGCTTTGCGTTCTTGGAAATTCAATGACAAGAATTTGCGCTCACGACGTTCATCACGGATTTTAAGATCTTCATTTAACGCAATAAACTCAGGATCTTTTGCAATACGCTCAAGATGTTTTTCATTTAATGGTTCAACATCTTTACGCGCTTTATTGGTTTCAGAATAAGTCGCTGCAGGAATTTTATCCCAAGGCAATGCGTTATCTTCTTTTTCTTCACCAATTTCTTTTGCATCGATAATTTCAGGGAAATTGATATCTGCTGCCACACCTTTTAATTGGGTTGAACCACCATTAATTCGGTAGAATTTTTGGATAGTATATTGCAACACACCAAGTGGTGTTTGATCTAAATCATAAACAAAGTTTAATGAACGACTTTGTTGTACTGTACCTTTACCAAAGGTATTTTGCCCAATAATGATACCACGGTTGTAATCTTGCATTGCGGCAGCAAAAATTTCAGAGGCAGATGCACTGAAACGATTAATCATTACCAGCAATGGCCCTTTGTATTGCTGAGCATTATCGTCATCTTCGTGTACACGAATACGTTGATAAGCATCACGAACTTGAACCACCGGACCATCAGTAATGAATAAACCACTCAATGCGACGGCTTCCGTTAACGCACCGCCGCCATTTTCACGAAGATCCACAATTAGGGCACCAATTTTTTTCTTCTCAGCATCCACTAATAATTTTTTCACATCATCAGTTAGACCAATATAGAAACTTGGGATTTTAATGACGCCAATCGTTTCACCTTCAACTTTAGAAACAGTGAGTTTGGCTGCTTGATCTTCAATACGGACTTTATCGCGTACTAAAGTGATAATACGGCTTTTTCCACCCTTTGCAGGTTCAATTTCAAGACGAACTTTTGTCCCTTTTTTACCTTTGATTTTGTCAACGATATCTTCTAAACGCCAACCGATAATATCTTCGATTTCACCTTTTTCTTGACCTACACCAATGATTTTATCGCCCGCTTGTAATTTTTTACTGCGTTCAGCAGGCGCACCTGGCACTAAAGACTTGATGCTGGTTTCGTCATCTTCAGATTGTAATGTTGCACCAATTCCTTCTAAAGAAAGGTTCATACTTTCATTAAAGCTTTTTGCGGTACGTGGCGCAAGATAGCTTGTATGCGGATCGATTTCTCGAGCAAAGGCATTAATATAAATCTGAACAATGTCATCCGCTTTGGTTTGAGTTAATCGACGGATGGCTAAATTGTAACGTTTAGTCAGTTTTTCTTTAATTTCAGGCCATTTTTTATCTTTTAACTTCAGACTGATTACATCATTTTTGACTCGTTGTTCCCAAAGCTTGTTTGCATCTTCTTCGCTTGCTGGAAAAGGTGCTTTTTCACGGTCGATCTCAATTTGATCATTACCTTTTAAATCAGGTTCTTTATCTAATAAGGATAGTGCATAAGCATAACGCTCATAGCGACGCTTCATCATCAGATCGTAAATCGCAAATGCAGCTGAAAGATCACCCTCATTAAGTTGATCATCTAATTTAGAACCATATTTAGCACGTAAATCATCAATATCTGATTTTAAAAAGGTGTTATGGCTGTAATCTAAGCTTTTAATGTAACGATCAAAAATCTTGTCGGAAAAGGCGTCATCAAGCTGGAATTTGCGATAATGTGATTGGGTTAAACGTGTTGTTGCACGCTTTGTTGCCAACTGATTTGCATCAGTTGCGGAAGGAATCGTAATATCATTTTGCTTTAATTTCGGCTGCACAGCAAATGTGTCAGACGAATGAAGAAATAACGCACCTAAAATTGCTGTCGCAATAAGACTTTTGGTTGTATGTAATTTCATTTAACCTTATCCCGATAAGAAATAAATTATTAGGCAAATAAACGATCTGCGGTGACTGTCATCACTAAACCATTTTCAAGTTCTACGCGTGCGCCATCTTTTTCCACATTTAATACGGTCGCATTTTTTGCTTGCTCACCAACTTTTACTTTAACTTTACTGCCAGTAGAAAGTGTCGTGAAATCAACCGCACTTAGTTTCACTTGTGGTGCTTTCGGTTTGCGAGTTGTTTGATTTGTATTTGGTTTACGAGCAGGGCGTTTTTGTTGTGTTTTTTTCGCTGCTAATTCTGCTTTGCGCTTTTCTGCAAATTTTGCCTTTGCCTCAGCTAATTGCTGAGCCGCATGAGAAACATGTTCTGCATCTAAGACACCTGCAGGATTGCCGTATAAATCCACACGCTCAGCACCTTCGCGACAGCCGTGTAAATAGCGCCAGTTAGAGGTGTATTGACGTAAAGCCTGACGTAATTGAGTTTTGCTGACACGTTCATCATCTTTTAATGCTTCAGCAAGATCTTGGAAAAGACCAATTTTTAATGGTTTAGCTTCACCTTCTGCAATAAAGCAAAGTGGGAATTTTTCCACAAGATATGCAATGATCGCTTTTGTATCAGTTAATTTTTGAATGCCTTCAGCACTATTTTCAACTTGGGCTTCAACTTGAGAATCTGTCATTTCTGAGTTTTCCTAGGATAAAAAATAAAAACTTGCACAGTTTACCGCACTTTTATAAGAATTGACAATGTCTGGACAGAATAATTCCGTTTCTAGCTCAAATGTATAACTTCACAAATTCCCTTAATTCAGGCTAAAATAGTCCACTTTTATAATTTCTCAAAACATAATGACAAAAACACCTGATTTTTCTCATGCCACTTATAAACTCGTGCGTTGTATCGGATGTGATGCAACGGTGTCTGTTTGTCGTCCGCAAGAAGGTGAGTATGCGCAATGTCCGCGTTGCCATCATAAATTGCAATCGGGAAGTCGTTGGTCTCTTAAACGTTGTTCATTAATCGCCCTTTCTATCTTAATTTTAATGCCATTTGCTTTAGGTTATCCTTTATTGAGCTTAGATTTACTGGGTACTAAAATTGATGCTTCTGTTTGGAAAGGGATTTGGAAAATGGCAGTAGAGGGATATTCCTATACTGCATTTATGATTTTTATCTGTGCTGTTTTAATGCCTGTATCTTTTGCGATTTTAGTCATTATGTTGCAGCTTTCTAAATTACTCAAAATTAAGCCTCGTAATGTCTTATTATTTTTGGGTTATATTAAGCCTTGGGTCATGTTTGACGTGTATTTAGTTGCACTCGCTGTTACTATGTTTAAAGTGCGCGAATATGCCACGTTAGAAGTAGATGTATATTTAATTGCTTTTGTTTTTACTGCACTTTTAACCACTTTATTGTTTATTAAAATTAATTTAGATGACTTATGGCATGATTTTTATCCCGAGCAGAAACCCGTTACTCAAAGTGATAAGCCGTTAGAACTTTGTACAGCTTGTGATTACACTTTTTTAAAAGAAGATCAAGAATATGATCATCGTCATCGTGCGATTTGTCCTCGTTGTGAATCAGTTATTGATATACCCGATAGTATTAAGTTACAGCGAGTTTGGGCAACATTAGTCTCAGGGGTTATCATGCTTTTTCCCGCAAACTTACTTCCTATATCAGGTGTTTATTTAACCGGTAGTCTATCAGAAGATACTTTAATGTCTGGTGTTATTTCCTTTGTTAGTATGGGCAGCTATTTTGTTGCCTTCGTGGTATTCTTCGCCAGTGTTTTTGTTCCAATAAGTAAAATTCTCATTATGGTATATTTGCTTGCGAGTGTACATTTTAAATGGCGACATTCGATCAAATGGCAAATGCGGTTATTACATATTGTTCATTTTGTAGGACGTTGGTCAATGTTGGATCTTTTTGTGTTAGCTTTGATGATGTCTCTAGTAACACGCGGACAGATTATTAATTTTACTGTAGGCCCTGCCGCATTTTATTTTGGCGCAGCTGTGTTTTTAACTATGATTTCAACTTCTCAGTTTGATAGTCGATTAATTTGGAAAATTTATGACAGAAAACAATAAACCAGAATCTCAATCTATTGATGAGCAATATAACAATGTAGAAGCGTTATTACGCAAGAATAAACGCATCTCACCGTTTTGGTTGTTGCCTTTTATTGCATTATGTATTGGTGCCATTTTATTTTTCCAAATTGTGCAAGAACGAGGGAAGACTATTACGATCACGTTTTCCAATGGCGCAGGGCTCGTTGCAGATAAAACGCCTATACGTTACCAGGGTTTGCAAATCGGTGTTGTGAAGAAGGTTAACTTTACCGACAACATGCAAAAAGTGAAAGTTGAGGCTAACGTTTATTCTGAAGCCACCGATGTGTTAAAGGAAAATACCAAATTCTGGCTTGTCCAACCGAGTGTATCGCTTGCGGGGATTTCGGGTTTAGACTCTTTAGTGTCAGGAAATTACATTACGCTTCAACCGGGTGATGGCGATTCAGAAGATGAATTTATTGCTGAAGAGCAAGGCCCTATTGCACAAGTCAATCCTGGCGATTTGCTCATTCATTTAATTTCAGATGATTTAGGCTCAATTTCGATTGGCGCTTCCGTGTATTTCAAAAAAATGCCGGTCGGGAAAATTTATGATTACCGCTTCAATAAAGAGAATAAAGTAGAAATTGATGTGGTAATTGATAAATCTTTTGCACATTTTGTGAAGAAAGATTCACGTTTTTGGAATATTAGTGGTATTAACGCAAACATTAATTCATCAGGGATGCATGTGGCAATAGAAAGTTTAAATTCTGTGGTGCAAGGTGCGGTATCATTTGACTCGCCAGCAGATAGCACACAGGCCGTTACAGACAGTAATTACAAGCTTTACTCTAATTTACAAGCAGCCAAACGAGGGATTGAAGTAAGTATAACAATTCCGGTCACAGCGGGTTTACAGGCAGAGCAGACTTCGGTTTATTATGGTAATGAACCGGTAGGTATTCTTTCATCTTTAAGTGCGGTTGAAAATAATGAAGAAATTTTAAAAGGCACATTATTAATTGATCCAAGTCAAGCTAGCCTGTTAAAAACAAATACACGTATTGTGTTAAAAAATCGTAAGTTAGATTTGGGTGATGTGGCTAATCCGAAAAAATTCTTCCGTGGAGATTATTTTGAAATTATTCCGGGTAGTGGAGAAAGCAAAACGCAATTTGATGTGATTCGAGAATATGAGTTATTGCTCAAAGCACCGAATACTTTAGTCTTAACTTTAACCGCACCAGAAACTTATGGTATTACTGAAGGGCAATCGGTGTTTTATAACAATATTGCCATTGGTCAAATTGTGAAGCAGCACTTAAATGTTGATGGTGTGAAATTTGAAGCGGCAATTGCGGCGGAATACCGCAATCTTATTCATGAAAATACTCAATTTGTGGCAGCCTCTAATTTTGATGTCAGTTTTGGTATCGACGGATTACGTTTTGAATCAGCAACGCCATCAAAATGGCTACAAGGTGGGGTGAGAGTATTACCCAAAAAAGGAAGTGGTGCCCCACATTCAAGCTATCCACTTTATAAAGATATTAGTAGTGCAGAAACGGGCATTACGGGTAATTTGGTAAATCCAACTATAGTATTACATTCGACTAATTTACCAAGTATTAGTAAAGGTTCAATCGTGCTTTATCGTCAGTTTGAAGTGGGTAAAATTATTAACGTAAGACCGAAAGCCAATAACTTTGATATTGATGTGTATATTTATCCGGCTTATCAACATCTTCTGACAGATAAAAGTGTATTCTGGGTAGAAAGTGCAGCACAAATTGATATTACGCCAAAAGGTATTAGTATCCAGGCATCACCGGTTGCGCGATCATTAAAAGGTGCAATAAGCTTTGATAATACAGGTTCAGGTAAAAATAAAACGCTTTATCCAAGTGAATTGCGAGCAAAATCAGCAGGGCAAGTGATTACGTTACTCACAGATGATGCAACGGCTTTAAGTAAAGGAATGAGCTTACGTTATCTTGGTATGAATGTGGGTGAGGTCGAGCAGATTGCTCTTGATCAAAAGACAAACCGTATCACAGCGAAAGCATTAATTAACCCAAGTTATATGGGGATGATTGCAAAAGAGGGGACGGTATTTAAAGTGATTTCCCCACAAATCTCAGCGGGTGGAATTGAAAACTTAGATAGCCTTTTACAGCCTTACATTGATATTGAATTAGGCAAAGGTCAACCAAAAACACAGTTTAATTTAGCGCAAACTGCACAACCTCGAAATAAATACAGCAATGGCGTGCCATTTATTTTGGAAACCAGTGATGCGATGAATTTAACGGAAGGCTCACCAGTGCTTTATCGCGGTGTTGAAGTGGGAACCGTTCGTAAGTTTGAATTAAATTCTTTAGGCGATCGTGTGTTGGTACATATTGCGATTACACCGAAGTATCAACATTTGGTACGTAAAAATTCAGAATTCTGGGTTTCATCGGGTTATGATTTCAACCTTGGTTGGAAAGGGGCTGAATTTAATACCGGTAGTGTACAACAATTGTTGAAAGGTGGTATTTCGTTCTCGACTCCATCGGGTACGATCGTTCAACCACAAGCAACGGCAAATCAGCGCTTTATGTTACAAGTGAAGAAACCAGCTGAAGCGCCAACTTGGAATTCAGGTGCTTTACCGGCAAATCAATAAAACATAAAAAGAAATAACCGCACTTTTGAATCATCAAAGTGCGGTTATTTTTTTAGGTGTTTTGAGGAGTGCTATTGACCCATATTTTTGACTGATTTTAAAAAGCCTTTGGCTGAAGTATAGACTTCATCTTTGCCCTGAGCATGTAAAATCATATCGGACATTTCTCGGAAAGCGCCTTTCCCGCCTCCAAGTGCAAGCACATAATCCACGGCATTTTGCACATAAGGTGCAGAATCTGCCACGGCAAAAGAAAGGCCACAGGTAGCAAAAGCGGGGAGATCGACGCTGTCATCACCAATATAGGCCGTTTGCTCCGCGGTAACACCTGCTTGTTTCATAAGATCCAAACAAGCACTTTCTTTTTCAAGCTTACCTAAAAAGAACAATTTAATTCTGAGATCACTAATTCGCTTACGCAGAATCGCCGAATCTCTGCCCGATAATACGGCTACTTGAATACCTGCATCCATCAACATTTTGACACCAAGTCCATCGCGCACATGGAAACTTTTAATCGCTTCGCCATTTGCATCATAATGGAGTAGTCCGTCAGTTAATACGCCATCGACATCGGTGATGACCAATTTAATTTTCTTTAATTTTTCGTTAATCATTAGCTTGAGAACTCCACTAAGCCCACAACATTATTTTCATCATTGACCACAACAAGAGAGTGAATTTTCTTCTCTTTCATCAAGTCTTCCGCTTTCGCTAAGAATTCATTTTCATGAATAGTTTTTGGTGACGAGGTCATCAATTCTTTCGCGGTTTTATTAAGTGTGTCAGCACCGTTAGCCGTTAATGCTCGGCGCACATCACCATCGGTAATAATACCTTTAAGTTGTTGGTTTTTCATGACTAATGCCACACCCATACGACCTTCATTCATAATAGTTAAGCAATCAGTGAAGCTGGTATCTGGTGTGGTAATCGGTAGGCGAGTTTGCATTTGATCTTTTACTTTGCATAACAAACGACGACCAAGGCTGCCACCCGGATGGAATTTCGCAAAATCAGCTGGTTGGAAATGACGCGCAGTAATCAATGAAACCGCAAGAGCATCGCCTAAGGCTAACGTGACTAACGCAGAAGTGGTTGGTGCGAGATTGTTTGGGCAGACTTCACGCTCTACCGTGATATCTAAAACATAATCCGCATGGCGAGCAAGCGTAGAGTTTTTATTGCTGGTTAAAGCAATAATTTTATTACCAAAGTTTTTCAAACTTGGAATGAGTTTATTTACATCATCGGTTTCACCGCTATAAGAAATCAGCATCACGATGTCGATGGGTTTTAACATACCTAAATCGCCATGAAAGGCTTCGGTAGGGTGCAGGAAGAAACTTGGAGTACCCGTTGAGGCAAAAGTCGCGACCATTTTTTTACCGATTAGCCCTGATTTACCAATACCACCGATGACTAAACGACCTTCGCAAGTAAGGATAAGATCGACAACTTGAGAAAACGCATCATCCAAACGTTGGCTTAGTTGAGCGAGCGCTTGGCTTTCAACGGAAAGGGTTTCTTGTGCGATTTGTAAATAATTCATAGGAAATCCTTATGATAAAAGTGCGGTTGAAAATAACCGTGTTTTGTAGGGCTATTTTAACGGAAGTTATTAAAAATAAGAATGAAAATTTGACCGCTCTTTGAATTCCCCCTATACTACGCCGCGAGTTGGTTAGACAATCGCTGGTTTATTGAAGCCCTTAACCGTGTTCGCACGACCTAGTGGGACAAGTAAACGAGAGGAAAGTCCGAGCTACAAAGGGCAGAGTGCCGGATAACGTCCGGGCGGCGTGAGCCGACGACCAGTGCAACAGAGAGCAGACCGCCGTGAAAACGGTAAGGGTGAAAGGGTGTGGTAAGAGCACACCGTGCCGTTGGTAACAACGTGCAGCAAGGTAAACTCCACTCGTAGCAAGACCAAATAGGAACTCAATGGATGGCCCGTCCAGAGTTCGGGTAGGTTGCTTGAGCGGCAGAGTAATTTGTCGCCTAGAGGAATGATTGTCCACGACAGAACTCGGCTTATCGACCAACTCAACAAGTTCATCAAAAAATGACTGCACTTTTGTTTTTTAGTTATCCAACTCGGGATGGAATGAATAAAAGTGCGGTCATTTTCTTTTGTGTTTTACCACAAGCTCATTTGTTCTAAATGGCTTTCTTCTGGTAAATTCACGTGTAATCCAACGAGACGAATGGATTTCCCATGGCTACGTTGCCAAATTTGTTCCAGTAATTGCTGAAAGCTTTTTAACGATAAAGTTAGGCCAGTTTTTTCTAAGGTTGTCACCTGAAAATCTTCAAATTTTAATTTCACCCCAATTTTGCGAAAAGCGGTTAAAGGGATATTCGGCGCGCTTCGTTCAATGCGACGAATAAGTTCGGTATAGAGATTATCTAACAATGCTATGCCTTGTTCGAGATGACGAACATTTTCGGATAAAGTGCGTTCTACGCCGATAGATTTTCTCTCCCGATGCGCTTGAATTTCACGGTCATCAATGCCATGGCTAAAATCCCAAATTCGCTTACCCATTTTACCGAAGATATTTAATAAAATAGATTGGTCGAGTTTTTGCACATCTTCGCAAGTTTCTAGCCCCATTTTCAATAAACGTTCAGAGGTGACTTTCCCCACACCAGGGATTTTCTTCAATGGCAACGTTTTTACAAACTGCTCAACTTCATGAGGTTTAATCACAAATTGCCCATTCGGTTTATTCATATCGGAAGCAATTTTGGCAAGAAATTTAAGGGGAGCCACACCAGCAGAGGCAGTCAGCTTTAATTCATCAAAAATGGCTTGGCGAATTTCTTGTGCGATCCAAGTGGCGGATCCTGAACATTGTGTACAATCCGTAACATCTAAATAAGCCTCATCTAAGGAAAGTGGCTCAATAATAGAAGTATAGCGTTGAAAGATTTGATGAATTTGTGCGGATACCTGTTTATAAAGCGGCATATTAACTGGCACTAAAATTAGACTCGGGCATTTTTTGATAGCTTGTGCCGTAGGCATCGCACTGTGCAGTCCAAATTTTCGTGCTTCGTAATTACAGGTAGTGAGTACACCACGTTGTCGAGAACTTCCCCCCACCGCGACAGGTTTTCCCTGTAGCGTTGGATTTTCACGGATTTCAACAGAGGCATAAAAGCAATCCATATCAATGTGAATAATTTTTCGGGTGGAATTCATAGTTGAAGTGCGGTCAAAATTAGGCGTGTTTTTAGTATATCGAAAAGAAAATAACTGTTCAAGTATACAGTTGTTAAAAGCCCACATTGCGTGGGCTAGATAAAAGAATTAACGATCAGAAAGGATAGTTTTATCGGAGAATTTTACAATACGTTCAATCGTATAAACGTCAATTTTTTCTTGTTGATTCATAAAGGCTTTGCGAGCATTCTCTGATAACTGTACAAATGGAATCTGCAAATTAATATCTAGGGATTGTCCTGGTTGTAATGGGTTTTCCAAATTGATTTGCATATCTTGGCTGTAGATAACCTCGCGATTATTTACATACACCCCAACCCATTGAATATTTTGGATTGGCTTTTCCCCAATGTTAGTGATTTCATGTTTAAATGCACTTAATGCTTGGCCTTTTTCATCGACAACCATTTCACGTTTTCCAACATTAATGGCAAGATATTGGTCAATTTTGTCATCGGCTTTGGTCACTTGTTGTGTCGCTTTTGCTGGTGTTGCTTCTTTTGCAATAACTTGCGTGTTAAATGCTAAACATAATGCACCTAATGAAAGTGCGGTCAGAGATTTTAATGTTTTCATTATTCGATTCCTTATAAAAAAGTGGCAAAATTTTACTCTAACTTCTCAGGTTAATAAATAGCTTCTTTTCCTTTCTTAGATTTTTTGATAAACTGTCGAACGATTTTGGGGCTGATTCTGGATTCGACGGGATTAGCGAAGCCCAAGGTGCACGTCGAGGTGCGGTAGGCCTCGTAAATAAACCGCAAAAAAATAGTCGCAAACGACGAACAATACGCTTTAGCAGCTTAATAACCTGCTCATAGCCTTCGCTCCCCAGCTTCCGCTCGTAAGACGGGGATAAAGCGGAGTCAAACCAAAACGAGATCGTGTGGAAGCCGCTGTTTGAGGATCGAAGCACTAAATTGAATCAAACTAGCTTAAGTTTAGCGTGTCTGTCCGCATGCTTAAGTGAAATTAAAGACGAGACTAAACGTGTAGTACTGAAGGTAGAGTAATTTCGGACGCGGGTTCAACTCCCGCCAGCTCCACCACAAAATAAACCTATCAAGTCCTATGAGAGACTTTAAAGCCTTGAAAATAATGACTTCAAGGCTTTTTTATTACGCTTTTAACTTCTATCAAACTCTCGAACTTGAGTAGTAAGTTTAATAGTTGGCGCTTATTGATTGGTTAAATTGTTGCATTAGTAAAGTGCTTAGTAATCGGTAAATTATCAGCTAAAGGAGAAAAAATGAATATTTTATTATTAGACGGTGGTAAAGATTTCGGCCATTCACATGGCGAGTTGAACCACACGCTTCATAAAAAAGCGAAAGAAGTTTTGACCGCACTTGGACACAATATAAAAGAAACCGTGATTGATGCCGGCTATGATGTTGAAGCAGAAATTGAAAAATTCTTGTGGATGGATGCCGTGATTTGGCAGATGCCAGGTTGGTGGATGCACGAACCTTGGACAGTGAAAAAATACATAGACGAAGTATTAACCGCTGGACACGGCAAGCTTTACCACAGTGATGGTCGCCATCGTGTCAATCCGACAGAAGGCTACGGCACAGGTGGCTTGTTGCAAGGCAAAAAACATATGCTTTCGCTTACGTGGAATGCGCCGATTGAAGCCTTTACCCGCGAAGGCGATTTCTTCGAAGGCAAAGGCGTGGATGCGTTATACATGCACTTCCACAAACTCAACGAATTCATCGGCTTGACCCGTCTGCCGACATTCCTATGTAACGATGTGATTAAAAATCCACAAGTAGAACAATACTTAGCAGACTACCAAGCACATTTGGAAAAAGTGTTCGGATAATTACAAAATATGAGTTTAGAAGGTGAGCATTTTGGCTCACCTTTTTTATTTTTATCTAATCAAATTTCCTAACGGGAAGAGGAATAGACTGAGTTTAGATAAAACAAGAGGTCAAGTTTTGACGGAGATTTGCAAAAACATCCAAAAATCTGACCGCACTTTAAAATAAAAAGATCTAAACATCCTCAGTTTGAAACTGCTTACGCCAGCGATTCGGTGAAATCTTATGTTTTTTCAAGAAATGCTGACGCAAGGCGGTATCGCTATGAAATCCACTTTGTTCTGCAATATCAGTAATAGATAAATCTGTGCTTTCCAAAAGCTCTCTTGCTCGTTGTAGCCTTGCTTCAATTAACCATTGATTTAATGACATTCCGGTTGCTTTGCGAAAATGTCTGGTGAAAGTGCTACGGCTCATTGACAAACGTTCGGCAAGGCTATCAGTCGAATGAAGTGCGGTCAGATTTTCATTTAAATAAGCAAGTAATGCATTGATATTATGATTAGGTGTGGAACGAGAAATAGGGCGTTCGATAAATTGTGCTTGTCCGCCTTCACGATGAGGGGGGATAACCAGTATTCGGGCAATATGATTGGCAATTTTTACACCATATAATTTACGAACAATAGAAAGGCAACAATCCATGGAAGCGGCTGTTCCTGCTGAGGTAATCAGTCGATCTTGTTCCAAATAAATAGGATTTAAATCCCATTTCACCTGCGGAAAACGATGAGTAAAATCACTATCTCCTAGCCAATGTGTGGTTGCTTTTTTGCCATTAAGTAGGCCACTGCACGCTAACACATAGGCGCCATAACATAACCCCACCACTGTCACACCACGTTGATACGCTTGCCGTAACGCTGTTAATAAAGTCTCACTCGGCATCACTTGAGTATCATGCCATCCAGTCATCACAACAATATCGGCATTCTCTAACCATTCTAAACCACCATCTAAATGTATGTGAAATAGCGAGTTTGTCAGGTTGTCTGAATCGCTAACGATTTTACAGTCAAATAACGGCTTGCCGTTTAAATCCGACATAGAAAAAACGGAATATGCCATCGCAAAATGAATAGGCATCATTTGTTCATATACAATCAAAGCAACTGTGGGTGTATTCATTTTATTTCTCCTATTTGATATGAGCATAGCACAAAAATGACCTGATTATTACGTTTATTGATTTTTTGTCTATTTTTGCGCAATTTTGTTCTCACTATAATATGTTTATTCATTCAATAACGTATATAGAAAGGGAAAAACAATGAACTTAAAAACCTTAATTAGCACTACAGCATTGGCTATTAGCGCAAATACTTTCGCTGTAGATCTTGCCTCTAAAAACACTGATAGCTACCAACATATCCGCAATGCTACTGGTCGTCTGAACTACACAGGGAAAACTTTTTTAATTGATCCGATGCTTGCTGAAAAAGGACGTTATGCAGGCTTTGAAGGAACATTAAATAGCCATTTGCGTAATCCACTTGTGGAATTGCCGATGAAAGCAGAAGATACTTTCAAAGATGTTGATGCCATTATTTTGACTCATACACATGAAGATCATTGGGATAAGGTTGCACAAAAAATTTTACCTAAATCCATTAAAATTTTTGTGCAACATGAACGGGATGGCGACCTACTCAAAGCGCAAGGTTTTACTAATATAACCAGTTTATCGTTGGAAAAATCGGTGGAGTTTGAAGGTATTATTTTAAATAAAACCGGCGGTTCTCACGGCATAACGGAAATGTACGCTGTACCACAATTAGCTGAGATTTTAGATGAGGCGATGGGCGTAACATTCCAAGCGAAAGACCATCCAACGGTTTACTTGGTTGGTGACACAATTTGGACTGCTGAAGTAAACAAAGCTATTAATCGTTATAAACCTGATGTAATGATTATGAACACTGGTGATGCGCGTACCTTAGCTTTTCCGAATGACGGCATTATTATGGGGTTACAAGATGTTGCTCATGCTCGTAACATGCTACCAAATACAAAACTTATCACGGTGCACATGGATGCAGTAAATCATATGTCTGTGTACCGTAAGGATTTACGCCAATTTGTCCAAGCAAACAAGCTTGAAAATGTAGCAATTCCAGAAGATGGTGAAACGGTGAAGTTTTAAAAACAAGCGGTCAAGTTTTGATGGAGATTTGCAAAACACCTAAAAATTTGACCGCACTTTGTTATAAAAAAGCCGTCTGAAATTTCAGATGGCTTTTATTTCGAAATTAATTATTATGCTAATTTTTATTACAAATCAAACGATTGAATAACATTCACATGTAAGCGTACATCGACATTGCCACGAGTAGCGTTAGAGTAAGGGCAAACTTCATGAGCACGAGTAATCAATTTGCGCGCCTCATCTTCAGTCAAACCTGCTACGGTAATCATGATATCTAAATCTAAGCCAAATGCACCATCGGCTTTTTGACCGATACCTACACCGACAGTAGTGGAAGATTTCGTCGGTTTCAAGCCGAGTGTCGGTGCTACATGGTTCATCGCGCTATCAAAGCAGGCAGCGTAACCCATAGCGAAAAGCTGCTCGGGGTTTGTACCGTGCTTACCGCTTTCGTTTTGGAATGAAACCAAATCAAAGCCAATTGAACCGTCGTCTACTTGGGTACGACCATCACGTCCGCCGGTTGCTGTTGCTGATGTTTTGTAGAAAATTTTCATAATGTTTTCCTCATTTAATGTTAGTTAATATGTTTTGGCGTACCGCCGTTGAAAGTGAGTTTATTATATTGAACGGCAATATGAAGTGTTATATGATTTATCCAAATTACTTGCCTATTCCTACAAAATTATGTTCTCAAATGAAACGATAGAACGCTTATTAAAAGTTATTCCACATAACGAACTCTATTCATCACCGATTAAAGGCTTATTTCTTCGCCATTCAGATCAACCATTTTGTTACGAAGGTATTATTCAAGAGCCGAGCATTTGCATCGTGTTAAGCGGAGAACGTGAAGTGCAGCTAGGCGAACAATGCTACCGATTTGATAATCAACATTCGGGCCGAGCGGCTGTGGAAAGACGACGGTTTTGCGTTTGATTGCGGGCTTGGAAACGCCGAAATCGGGCACGATACGCAATACTTTCCGAAAAACGGGTTTTCTGTTTCAGGAAAACCGCCTGCTGGAAAACTTGACCGCGATGCAGAATATCGCTATTTTTATGGACAAACCCGATGAAGGCGAAATCATCGCGCTGGCGGCGAAAGTCGGGCTGACTGCTGGCGATTTGAACAAATATCCGACCGAATTGTCCGGCGGCATGGCGAAACGGGTAGCATTTTTGCGCCTGTTGCTGTGCGGCTGCGACCTTGCCTTGCTGGACGAGCCGTTCGTCGGTTTGGACCGCGATTTGCGCGATATTTTGGTCGCCATGCTGGTGGAAAAAATCGAGCGGCAGGACATGGCGTGTATGCTGGTAACGCACGACCGCTTCGAAGCCGCACGCCTGAGCCATGAAATCATGCTGCTTTCCACTAAGGGCATGAACGTGCAAAACGTGATTACCCTGTCTACGCCGCTGTCCGAACGCGATTGGGCTTTTGAAGAAGCCGTGGTGGCAAGAGAGTTTCAGGGGATTTATTATGAGGTGCTTTATGTTTTCGACTGTGATTACTGCTGCTGTTTTATATATTGCTACAGCAGTAGATTTGTTGGTAATACTATTAATATTTTTTGCTAGAGCAAATACTAGAAAAGAATATCGAGATATTTATATCGGACAATATTTAGGTTCTGTAATTTTAATATTAGTTAGTTTATTTCTAGCTTTTGTTTTGAATTATGTTCCGGAAAAATGGGTGTTGGGTTTATTAGGTTTAATACCGATTTACTTAGGTATTAAAGTTGCTATTTACGACGATTGTGAGGGCGAAAAAAGAGCTAAAAAAGAATTGGATGAAAAAGGGTTGTCAAAATTAGTCGGTATTGTTGCTTTGGTTACAGTTGCTAGTTGTGGTGCAGATAATATTGGACTTTTTGTTCCTTACTTTGTGACTTTAGATCTTGTCGACTTATTAGTTACTCTTCTTGTATTTTTAATATTGATTTTTGTTTTAGTATATACAGCACAAAGATTGGCTAATATTTCAGGTGTTGGTGAAATTGTAGAGAAGTTTAGTCGTTGGATAATGGCTGTTATTTATATTGGTTTAGGGTTATTTATTATTATTGAAAATAATACAATTCAAACAATAATATCAATAATATGAATGATACGGGCATTTGAGTATCTGACAAACCTTCGGCTTGCTTCTTCAATACAAGATACAACCCTGTCCGCCCAATAAATCCATATCCGAAAGCATCTTCATGCAGAATTAAGCCAAACCATGAATAAGTTTTTTACCCACCCCATGCGGCCGTTTTTCGTCGGTGCGGCGGTGCTTGCCATACTCGGCGCGTTGGTGTTTTTCATCAGCTCCGGTGCCGTCATTTTGAAATGAAACCAAATCAAAGCTGATTGAACCGTCGTCCACTTGGGTACGACCATCACGTCCGCCGGTTGCTGTTGCTGATGTTTTGTAGAAAATTTTCATAATGTTTTCCTCATTTAATGTTGATTAATATGGTTTGGCGTACCGCCGTTAAAAGTGAGTTCATTATATTGAACGGCAATATTAAGTGTTATATGATTTATCCAAATTACTTGCCTATTCCTACAAAATTATGTTCTCAACTGAAATGATAGAACGATTATTAAAGGTTATTCCACATAACGAACTCTATTCATCATCGATTAAAGGCTTATTTCTTCGCCATTCAGATCAACCATTTTGTTACGAAGGTATTATTCAAGAGCCGAGCATTTGCATCGTGTTAAGCGGAGAACGTGAAGTGCAGCTAGGCGAACAATGCTACCGATTTGATAATCAACATTTTATGTTTTGCCCAGTAAACATACCGATGCGTGGCGAAATTAAATATGCCGAGCCGAAAAAGCCGTTTTTAGTGATGTCGATGAAAATTGATATTGAAAGCGTTAGCAAGATTTTATTAGCAAATCCAAACCTTGCAGATGATGTTCAACAGGGCGACGAAGGTTTTGCACAATGGCATTTGGATGAATCTCTCAAAAATGCTGTTGAACGCTTATTACTCTTGCACGAAAATCCAAAAGATATTGGGTTTCTTGCACCGCTTATCCAACAAGAAATATATTATCGACTCCTTACAGGCGAACAAGGTGGCAAATTTAAAGCCATGGTAAGCAATGGATCGAATACCAAAAAAATCGCCCAAGCCACCTACTATCTGCAACAACATTTTAGTGAAACCATCACCGTGGAAACCTTGGCAAATCTATGTGGTATGTCGCTATCTGGCTTTCATAGTCATTTTAAGAAGATAACCAGCCTTTCACCGCTGCAATACCAAAAATCCTTACGTTTGATGGAAGCCAGACGATTGATCGCACAAGAAGGACGAGGTATTACCGAAGCCGCTTACCAAGTCGGCTACGAATCACCTAGCCAATTCAGCCGTGAATACAAACGGTATTTCGGGCATGCGCCCAAGGGGGATATTAAATAGATGGGGCTTAAAGATAGGTTTAAAAACACCTAAAAATTTGACCGCACTTTATGATGAAAAAAATCTGAAACGTTAATTTCAGACGTTTTTTATTTAACCAAGATTTTGTGAAAGACATGAAAAATGAGATAATTCTCAAACCTTTTAAGAGGCTTTATTTATAAAAATATTTGGAGAAAGCATGGAACATAAACTTGAGGATATCATTGCGATTTTTAATCAATGTTTTGAAGAAGAATATAATACGCGATTGGTTAAAGGTGGGGATGAGCCGATTTACATTCCTGCAAATGATGAGGTGCCTTATAACGCCATTTACTTTGCGAGAGGCTTTTACAGCAGTGCATTACATGAAATTGCCCATTGGTTAGTGGCGGGGAAAGAACGCCGTAAATTAGAAGATTTTGGCTATTGGTATGAGCCGGATGGCCGTTCTGAAGAACGTCAGCGTGATTTTGAAAAGGTGGAAGTGAAGCCTCAAGCATTAGAGTGGATTTTAGCAACAGCGGCAGGTTTCCGTTATTTTGCCAGTGCGGATAATTTGAATGGCAATCCAGGCGATACACAACCTTTTAAACAAGCCGTGTATGAACAAGTGAAAATCTATGCGGAAAAAGGTTTACCAAAACGAGCTGAAACGTTACGCAAGGCGTTAGTGGTATTTTATGGCACAGAAGATGAAATTGATTTAGCGAAGTTTGATGTCGCGCGTATTTAATAGCAGAAAGTGAGCAAGATGGCTCACTTTTTTCAGTCTTAATACCCCCTAATTCCTCCCTAACTAAATAGTCTAATTTTTAATCATTTTACACCCAGTATACTGGGTGTTGTACTCTCTTTACAGAGAGTACAACAAAACATCTTGCTAAACAAAAAATGTTTGGTTATTTCAATTATTGATTAATAAATGGACGATTTTATGAAATTATCAAAAACACTTATTACTACTGCTATTCTTGGCTTTTCACTTGCTTCTTTTCATTCTACTGCTTGGGCAGATACGCCCAAGCAGCAATTCCAACAAGGTTTTGAAGCCACTACGAGGGGGGACTATCAAACAGCCTTTAAACTTTGGTTACCTCTGGCGGAGCAGGGAAATGCAACGAGTCAATTTTGGGTGGGCGTGATGTATTTTGAGGGACAAGGCGTAAAACAAGATGATTTTGAAGCTGTGAAGTGGTATCGCAAAGCGGCGGAGCAGGGGGATGCAAACGCTCAATTTAATTTGGGCTGGATGTATGACAAAGGACGAGGCATCAAACAGGATGATTTTGAAGCGGTGAAGTGGTCTCGCAAAGCGGCAGAGCAGGGGAATGCAAAGGCTCAATTTTATTTGGGCAATATGTATGCCGATGGGCGCGGTGTTAAACAAGATGATTTTGAAGCAGTGAAATGGTATCGCAAAGCGGCGGATCAGGGGGAAGCCGCTGCTCAATCTAGTTTGGGTTTGATGTATACAAACGGACAAGGCGTCAAACAAAATGATTTTGAAGCAGTGAAGTGGTTTAGCAAAGCGGCTGAGCAGGGGAATGCAGATGCTCAGGCTAATTTAGGTTCGGTTTATCGTGCAGGGCGTGGCGTAAGACAAGATTATGCCGAAGCCGTGAAGTGGTTTAAGAAAGCAGCAGAAAATGGTAGTGCTGATGGCCAGCTTAAGTTAGGTCTGTCGTATCTTTTGGGACAAGGTATTCAGAAAGATAGAACACTCGCCAAAGAATGGCTTGGTAAGGCTTGTGATAATCGAGAGCAGGATGGTTGTGAGTTTTACGGTAAGTTAAATAGAGGGGAACTCTAATGCCAATCCTATAATGCGAATTTTGGAATGTGGGGCAGGGATTATTTTCAAGTGGGCGTATTCAAATGAGAAATGCACCATCCTTTCATTGGGTTTATGATTGTGGCACAAGTTCAAGCCAAAAACTTATTCAAAATGCAGTAAATAAATATAATTCTGATAAAAATCAAGGGAATATTGATTTATTAGTGCTTTCGCATTTTGATAAAGATCATATTAGTGGTGTAAAGGAACTACTCAAAAATGGGCGAAAAATAAAACGCTGGGTTGTGCCTTATTATCCTTTATGGCAACGTTTAGTAATTGCTTTGTTTTTAGAGATTCAGCCAGATGATGAGGAATGGGCGTTTTATCAGAACCCTATTCAATATTTTAAAACTTATTTTGCTGAAGAATTAAAAACAACAAAATTTCTCTTATTACCTGAAAAAGAAATTGAGAGTGAAATTTCGATAAATCTTGAACCAAGTAATTCTGATGATGTACTTTCTTTTGAAACTACTAAAAAATTATCAGGTGAATTTGATAACTTAGAACAAAATGTACATTGGCTCAATCCTGATAAAGCCCTTTTATTAAGAAAAGGCGAAGAACAGTTTGAATTTGTTTTATATAATGTGCCATTTCATTTGCTTGCAAAAGTGCCAACAAATTTGACCGCTTTTCAAAAGCAGGTTAAACAAATTATTCAATCTCATCAGTCTAATTCCACAGACCCAACGCCAGCCTTAAAAACACTCTACTCTCTCGCATTTGGAAATGGAAGTAAAAACAAAAATATCATTTCTCAATATTTATATATTCGAAATATAAAACTCCCTTCTTTTTGGGGAATGGGAAATAATCATATTTTTGATGTTTCGACAGACAATGAAAATGAAATAGCGGTTATTCCAAAGGATAAAACAAAAAATGCCATTTTATACACCGGCGATGCGTTTTTAAATGATTTGCCATTATTAACCGATTTAACGCAATCATTAGGTGCTGAACGAATGGCGAGAACTTATTGCTTGCAAGTTCCCCATCACGGTTCAAAGCATAATTGGCAACAAGGATTAGCTAACATATTTTCACCTTGTATTAGTGTGTTTTCAGCTGATAGTCAACGACGAAATGGGCACCCACATGGCGAAGTACTTAAAGATTTTTCGACTTATACGCCAATTTTAGTGAATAAAAATAAAAGATTATCCATTCATTCAATTTAATAGGAAAACAAAATGAAACTAACAAAAACACTTATTACCACCGCACTTTTCGGTGCTTCTGTATTTTCTTTTCACTCCACTGCTTGGGCGGATACTCTGGAACAGCAATTCCAACAAGGTCTTGAAGCTACAGAAAGGGGCGATTATCAAACCGCCTTTAAACTTTGGTTACCTCTGGCGGAGCAGGGAAATGCAATTAGTCAATTTTTGGTGGGCGTGATGTATTTTGAGGGACAAGGCGTAAAACAAGATGATTTTGAAGCTGTGAAGTGGTATCGCAAAGCGGCGGAGCAGGGGGATGCAAACGCTCAATTTAATTTGGGCTGGATGTATGACAAAGGACGAGGCATCAAACAGGATGATTTTGAAGCGGTGAAGTGGTCTCGCAAAGCGGCAGAGCAGGGGAATGCAAAGGCTCAATTTTATTTGGGCAATATGTATGCCGATGGGCGCGGTGTTAAACAAGATGATTTTGAAGCTGTGAAGTGGTATCGCAAAGCTGCGGAGCAGGGGGATGCTGATGCTCAATATAATTTGGGCGTGATGTATAGGGTGGGACAAGGAGTAAAACAGGATTATTTTGAAGCGATGAAATGGTATCGCAAAACGGCGGAACAGGGGAATTCAAAGGCTCAAGTTATATTAGGATTAGCATATATTTACGGAAAAGGAGTTCAAGTAAATAAACCTTTAGCTAAAGAATGGTTTGGTAAGGCTTGTGATAATGGAGAAAAAAAAGGGTGTGAATATTACGGTAAGCTAAATAGAGGGGAATTGTAATAATGAAAATTGGCAATCAAAAAGAAGAGACTCATAAATAGTGAGTAAGTCACCAACAAAGCGCCTGAGATTCTTAATCTCCTCTTTGCTGTCAATTTTCCTTAAAATCGGCTAGAATAAGCCGATTTTATTTTTGGCTTTAACTTTATAAAAATATGAAAGATTCTATTATTGCAAAACTTGAAAGTTTAAAAGAACGTTATGAAGAATTAGAGGCATTGCTAGGCGATGCGTCAGTGATTTCAGATCAAGATAAATTCCGTGCATATTCTAAAGAATATTCACAACTTGAAGATGTAGTGAAATGTTTTAATCGTTGGAATCAGCTTAATTCTAACATTGCTGAAGCAGAGTTGATGTTAGATGATCCTGAAATGAAAGAAATGGCAGAAATGGAAATTGAAGAATCCAAAGCCGAAATTGAAGAAGTGGAGCAACAACTTCAAATTCTTTTATTACCGAAAGATCCAAATGATGAATATAACTGCTATTTAGAAATTCGTGCGGGTACTGGTGGTGATGAAGCGGGTATCTTTGCCGGCGATTTATTCCGTATGTACAGCCGTTATGCAGAAAGTAAACGCTGGCGTGTTGAAATGCTCAGCGCAAATGAAAGCGAGCAGGGCGGTTATAAAGAAGTGATCGTGAAAGTAAGCGGTGATGGCGTGTATGGTCAGTTGAAATTTGAATCAGGCGGCCATCGTGTACAACGTGTACCAAAAACAGAAAGCCAAGGTCGTATTCATACTTCAGCTTGTACTGTTGCGGTTATGCCTGAATTACCTGAATCTGAAATGCCGGAAATCAATCCTGCAGATTTACGTATTGATACCTACCGTTCATCTGGTGCAGGTGGTCAGCACGTTAATACAACAGACTCTGCGGTACGTATTACCCACATCCCAACGGGTATTGTGGTGGAATGTCAGGATGAGCGTTCACAACATAAAAATAAAGCTAAAGCGATGTCTGTATTGGCTTCACGTATTGTTCAAGCGGAGAAAGAGCGTCAAGCAGCAGAGCAAGCGGATACCCGACGTAACTTATTAGGTTCAGGCGATCGTTCTGATAAAATTCGTACTTATAACTACCCACAAGGTCGTGTCACAGATCACCGTATAAACTTAACGCTTTATCGCTTAGATGAAGTGATGAACGGCAAAATTGACGAACTTATTCAACCGATTATTACTGAATATCAAGCCGATCAATTAGCGGCGTTATCTGAGAGTAATTAATGACCTATCAACAATGGCTTGCCGATGCTGCGCAAGCCTTAAATCAGGTAAATCCGACAGAGAATAGCAAAGTTGATGCGTTAGTGCTATTGCAACACGCAACAGACAAATCGAGAACGCAAATTTTAGCTTTCGATGAAACGGAAATTGATGAAAAAGTGCGGTTAAAATTGACCGCACTTTTAGATCGTCGTTTAAAAGGCGAACCTATCGCTTATATCCTCGGTGAAAAAGAATTCTGGTCCTTGCCTTTAAATGTGTCTGAAGGAACATTAATTCCTCGCCCCGATACCGAAATTCTCGTAGAAAAAGCATTACAAATTGCGTTAGAAAAACTGGAAGAAAATCCACTGCACTTTCGTATTCTCGATCTTGGAACCGGCACGGGTGCCATTGCGTTGGCGTTGGCTTCTGAGCTTTCTCTAATTTGTCAAAAAAAGGCTATTCAATTGGATGTCATTGGTGTTGATTTAATGCCAGAAGTCGTCAAATTAGCACAATCCAATGCAGAAAAAAATCAGCTCAAGGTGCAATGTTTACAGAGTTGTTGGTTTGAACATGTTGAGGGACAGTTTGATATTATCGTGAGCAACCCGCCTTATATTGATGAAACCGATGAACATCTTTCTCAAGGTGATGTGCGTTTCGAGCCTCGTTCAGCGTTGGTGGCGGGTGAAAACGGTTTAGCTGATTTACGTCATCTTATTAAGTATGCGCCAGTATATTTAAAAGATAATGGCTATTTATTGTTAGAGCACGGCTGGAAACAGGGTGAAGAAGTGCAGTCAATTTTCTGGCAAAATCATTGGCAAGGGGTTGCAACCATACGGGATTATGGCGACAATGAGCGCGTAACGTTGGGATATTGGAAGCGGTAATGAAATACGATCAAAAAGCTTTATATGTTGAAATGACTCATTTTTATCTGAGTGTTTATGAGAAAGAGCAAGTTGATGAGCCTCGTATAAGAGGGCTTGTGGGTGGCTTAGTGCGTAGAGCTCGCCAAGCTATTCCAGAGGAATGGGATGATAAAGCTAAAATTCATCAATTACTACAGCTATTTTACGGTGATTGGGGCTTTCATTGTGATGCGGATAATTATTTCTATGCCCGCAATTTATATCTTCCGTATATTTTAGAAGAGCGTGAAGGCATGCCTGTGAGTCTTGGTGCCTTAATACTTTATTTAGCTGCAAGTTTAAAATTGCCGATTTATCCCGTAAATTTCCCGACCCAGCTGATTTTACGTGCAGAAGTAGACGGAGAAGTAGCATTTATTGATCCTTGGAGCGGAAAATATATTTCAGTGGATGAATTGAAAAAACTCTATGAAGGCGCCTTTGGTTTTGGCGCTCAAATTCAACCTGAAGATTTAGCTCGAGCAGATATTCCGATGCTGGCTACACGTTTTCGTCAGCTCGCCAAAAATGCCTTAATTCGTGAAGAGCAAAACGATTTTGCTTTTAATTATATCCAATTCTTGTTAGCGGTAAGAAAAGATCCTTATGATATTCGCGATCGCGGCTTAGTGTTGGCGCAAATGGGCGCTTATTCTTCCGCCATTGAGGATTTAGAATATTTTGTGGATCAATGTCCAAATGATCCCACCTCTTCTCTGTTAAAAACTCAACTTTTAGAACTAAAAGGCGAAGCATTGAAAGATGCCAATGCCATCCATTAAAAAGGAAATATTATGCAAAATAAAATTGTAAAAATTGGCAATATTGATGTCGCAAATGACAAACCCTTTGTACTTTTCGGCGGAATGAACGTGCTTGAAAGTCGCGATATGGCGATGCAAGTTTGTGAGGCTTACGTGAAAGTGACTGAAAAGTTGGGTGTGCCTTATATTTTTAAGGCATCTTTCGATAAAGCTAATCGTTCTTCAATTCATTCTTACCGTGGTCCAGGCATGGAGGAAGGTTTAAAAATTTTCCAAGAGATAAAAGAAACCTTTGGCGTGAAAGTAATTACCGATGTGCACGAAATCTATCAATGTCAGCCTGTTGCTGATGTGGTGGATGTGATTCAGTTACCGGCATTCTTGGCTCGTCAAACAGATTTAGTCGAAGCCATGGCAAAAACGGGTGCGGTAATTAACGTGAAAAAACCACAATTCTTAAGCCCAGGTCAAATGGGTAATATCGTGGATAAATTTGAAGAATGTGGTAACGATAAAATTATCCTTTGTGATCGCGGTTCAAACTTTGGCTACGATAATTTAGTGGTGGATATGTTAGGTTTTGGCGTAATGAAAAAAGCATCTAAAGGCAGTCCAGTTATTTTTGACGTGACCCATTCATTACAATGCCGTGATCCGTTTGGTGCCGCTTCAGGTGGTCGTCGTGAACAAGTGACCGAATTAGCCCGTTCTGGTTTAGCAATTGGCATTGCAGGCTTATTCTTAGAAGCTCACCCAAATCCAAATCAGGCAAAATGTGATGGCCCTTCTGCATTGCCACTTTCAGCATTAGAAGGTTTTGTCTCGCAGATGAAAGCCATTGATGATTTAGTGAAATCTTTCCCTGAATTAGATACGTCCATCTAATTGAGAAGTGCGGTTGAAAACAGTGTTGTTTTTGACCGCACTTTTGTTCTATTAAAAGGAGAAAACAATGAATATCGTATTTTTAGACAGCACCGCAATTCCAAAACATATTCCTACTCCTCGTCCAAGCTTTCCGCATAACTGGGTAGAGTATGAATATACTTCTGCGGAACAAACCATTGAGCGAGCAAAAGACGCAGATATTATTATCACCAGTAAAGTGATTTTAAGCCGCGAGGTGTTGCAACAACTACCTAAATTAAAATTGATTGCTATCACCGCAACAGGCAGCAATAACGTGGATTTAGACGCGGCAAAAGAATTGGGTGTGACGGTTAAAAATGTGACGGGTTATTCTGCCACAACCGTACCTGAGCATGTGTTGGGCATGATTTTTGCGTTAAAACACAGCTTGGCTGGCTGGCAGCGCGATCAAATAACCGGTAAATGGACAGAAAGCAAACAGTTCTGCTATTTTGATTATCCCATTACGGATGTTAAAGGTTCAACGTTAGGCGTATTTGGAAAAGGTTGTTTAGGTACAGAAGTGGGGCGTTTAGCCGAGCTTTTAGGCATGAAAGTGCTTTATGCTGAACATCGAAATGCCATAACGTGCCGTGAAGGTTACACAACTTTTGAAGAGGTGCTAAAACAGGCCGATATTCTGACATTACATTGTGCATTGACTGAAACAACCAAAAATTTAATCAATCAAGAAACCTTGTCATTTTGTAAGAAAGGTGCATATTTAATCAATACTGGTCGTGGTCCATTGATTGACGAGCAAGCAGTTTGTGACGCATTAAAATCAGGACAATTAGGTGGTGCCGCATTAGATGTGTTAGTGAAAGAACCACCAGAGAAAAATAATCCACTGATTGAATTAGCGAAAACGATGCCGAATTTAATTATCACACCTCATATTGCTTGGGCGAGTGATAGTGCGGTAACCACGCTAACGAAAAAAGTGGCGCAAAATATTGAAGATTTCGTTCAACAATTAAATCAAAAATAATGAATTTACCTATTTCTTTATACGTCGCCCTGCGATATTGGCGTGCAAAAAGTGCCGATCGTTTTGGGCGACTTGTTGCTAATTTGGCAAGCTTTGGCATCGTACTGGGTGTGATGGCATTGATTATTGTGCTTTCTGTCATGAATGGATTAGAAGGCTATCAAAAACAACAGGTACTTTCGAGCATTCCACACGCGATTGTTAGCCAAGAAGCGCCTATTTCGGCAGAAAAACTGCTTGAAAATATACCGCACTTTGTGCAAAAAGCCGTGCCGATTAATACCGCGAATGTCGTGTTTCAAACAGTAAAAGGCGTAAGTGCGGGACAAGTGATTGGTATTCAGTCTTTTTCAGATGATCCTTTACTGGAAGGTTTCGAACCGAGTAAATTTAATCAGCTTTTACCGCAAGGTGAGTTTAAGTTGATTATGGGCGATAAGTTAGCGCAAAAATTAGGTTTAGCGGTGGGCGATAAAGTTCGTTTAATGATTACGGAAAACAGCCAATATA